>DASXKV010000046.1 GCA_036496605.1 Gemmatimonadaceae bacterium
CAAGAGAATGCTGTACTCGATGCGCTGCTCCGCGCGCAACCGTTTCTCGACGAGAATGCCGCATCGCTCACGGGCGTCGATCTCACCGCCGCCCGCAAGCGACTCGACGACGTCGTGGTGACGTTTACCGCGCACGCGTTCCATCAGGACGTGGGCAGTCGCGGCGCGAAAGGGGAGACCGCGAAGCAGCGCCAGCTTCGTCTCGAGCTGCGCCGACACCCAGATGGAGCCCGTCGCCGTCATTGCACGACGGAATCTCCGAACGACTCCGGAGTTCGTCTCACTGAATCGCTGTTGCATGCGTGGCAGGCCGTGCGAGACGCCGGAGAACCGGTGCTGCAAAGGCACCGGCAGTAGCACCGACGCCTACGGGAGTAGAAGCATCAGCTGTAACGCTTCCGGTGAGCGAAAGCACGCCGGCTGCGGCGGCCTAACCGCGGTAGAGGGTAGAGGGTAGAGGGTAGAGGGTAGAGGGTAGAGGGTAGAGGGTAGAGGGTAGAGGGTAGACGGCCACTCTGTACACTCTACACTCTGCCCTCTACCCAATACTCTCCACCCTCTACCCTCTGCCCAATACTTTCTACACTCTACTGGTGCGAGTCTCTCATGACGCTACGAAGCCCTTTCTTTCTTCTGAGTTTCGTCGCCACCACGGCGCTGAATGCTCAATTGGCTCTCATTCCGAAGCCACGCGAAATCACGCCGCTCGGCACGACCGCGCTGCGTAACGGCCTCACGATCGACGCTCCCGCCAACGCCGACGACCGCTTCGCCGCGAACGACCTCGCGACGACCCTCCGCGACCGCGGCGTCAATGCCCGCGTCGCAACTGGAGCGGCAAGTGCGCGCATCACTCTTCTCCGCGCCAGCTCGCCAACTGCCCAGAGGCTCCTCGTCGCCCAGAAGCTGACCCTCACCGGCCCCGCCCGCGACGAAGGCTACGTCATTATCAGCGAGGGCACGCACCTCACGGTGATCGGTGCGACGAGCGCCGGCGTCTTCTACGGCGCGCAGACGGTCAAGCAACTGGTCGAAGGCAGTGGTCCGAGCGCGACGCTCCACCGGGTCCGCATCCGCGACTGGCCCGCGCTTCGCTACCGCGGCCTCCACGACGACTTGTCACGCGGACCTGTGCCAACCCTGGAGTTCCAAAAAAAACAGGTCCGTACCTTCGCCGAGTACAAAATCAACGTTTACTCACCCTACTTCGAGCAAACGCTCACCTACGCCTCGAACCCCCTTGCCGCGCCGCCGGGCGGGGCGATGTCGGCGAGCGACGTCCGCGCACTCGTCGCCTACGCCAACCTATACCATATAGATGTGATCCCCGAGCAGGAGGCCTTCGGGCACCTCCACCATCTGCTCAAGTACGAGATCTACTCGCCGCTCGCCGAGACGCCCCACGGGCACGTGCTCGCGCCGGGACAGCCGGGGTCGATGGACCTGATCAAGCAGATGTTCGCCGAAATTGATACCCTCTTTCCGAGCCGCTTCATCCACCTCGGCGCCGACGAGACCTTCGAGCTCGGCCGCGGCCAGACGATGGATAGCGTCCGCGCCAAGGGACTCGGCGCCGTCTACATCGGCTTTCTCCAGCAGATCGAGCAGGCGCTCCGGCCGACCGGCAAGCGGTTCCTCTTCTGGGGCGACATCGCGCAGAATAGCCCGGATCTCGTAAAGACGCTGCCCAAGGACATGATCGCCGTCGCGTGGGAGTACGATCCCGCGCCAAAGTTCGATCGCCTGATCACGCCATTCACCGACGCGGGTCTGGAGACGTGGGTGGCGCCCGGCGTCAACAACTGGAGCCGCGTCTGGCCCAACTTCGCCAACGCCCTCGCCAACATCCAGGGATTCATTCGCGACGGCCAACGGCTTGGCGTTACGGGCGCTCTCAACACGAGCTGGGACGACGACGGTGAGGCGCTCTTCAATCAGACCTGGTACGCGGTACTCTTCGGCGCCGCGGCAAGCTGGCAGCAGGGAGAGAGCAGCATCGATGACTTCCAGCGTTCGTTCGGCCGCGTCTTCCATGGCGATACCACCGGCCTCATCGACGCCGCGCAGCGGGAACTGATCGCCGCGCACACGGTGCTGCAGCGCCAGGGCGTCGGCGACGCGAACGATTTCCTCTACTGGCTCGATCCATACACCGATGAGGGAATGCTAACGGCCGATCGCATTCGGCCGGCGCTTCACGATTTGCGAGTACTTGCCGAATCCGCGCTCGTGAACGTCGCCAGGGCGCGCCAGGCTCAACCCGGACTCCGCGAGGCCGATGCGCTCGACGCGCTGGAGCTCGGTGCCCGTCGGGTCGACTTCATCGGTATGAAATTCCAGTTCGCGGACGAGATTTCGGCGATGTACGCCCGAGCCGCCGCGGCGGACACGTCGCGGGAGGGCCGGACCAACGCTGGCCGAGACCTCTCGGACATCAGCGGGACAAACGGACGGACACAGGACTTGCGCGACGGGTACACGCTCGGCCGAGAGCTCTATGACAAAGCATGGGGACGTGAGAACAAGCCGTATTGGGAAGGGAATGTGCTTGCCCGTTACGACAAGGCGACCCAGCTCTGGATCGATCGCATGGATCGGCTGACGCAAGCACGCCGCGAGTGGTCGCGGACGCGTCGGCTTCCGCCGCCCGATTCGGTGGGAATTCGATTGCCGAAATCGGGTTCAACAGTGTCGAGTTTGCGCTAGCTCCTGTAGCGGATTCGCGACAAACGTCCGCTCGCAAAAGGCACGGTTAGCCCCACGCAGCAACGATTTCGCTGGGCGATCGCGCTTTCGTGACTGCGGTCACACCGCGCATGAACTTTGCCTTGGCGTGCATCACCGATTTGGGGGTGCACATGAAGCCAGGTTCGCTGCGAGTAGTTACAATCGACGATCAACGATGGGTCGTCCGCACCGTGTTCCGAGTTCGCACGGGTCCTGATCCGCGCGAATCATCGCTTCGGTTCTTCAACGGCGCCGAGTCGCGCTACGTCCGGAATTATCCGGAGGACTGGCCTGCGCTGCCGGAAAGCGAGCTGACCTCCATCTTCGAGCGCGCCGAGCCGCGGTCGTAGTCAAACTACACACGACAGACCCAGGACCGGGATGTGACCCCAATGTCATGTCCCGGCCGTATCATTTACTGGGCCTGCGGCGGCGGATAACATCGCTCTGGCGCCTTGCCCAAACACCTGTACGTTAGAGCGCGTTAACCTTTCTTCGTTCAGGTGTCGCGACTGTGTCGTCGCAATTACTCGAAGAGCTTCGCGAAGCACTGCAGGAGCATTACGCCGTGGAGTCCGAGGTCGGGCGCGGCGGGATGGCTACGGTATTTCTGGCCGAAGATCTCAAGCACGGCCGGCGCGTCGCGATCAAGGTTCTGAGCCCGGAGCTGTCGTCGTCGATCGACAGCGATCGCTTCAAACGCGAAATCCAGATCGCCGCCCGGCTCAACCATCCGCACATTCTGCCGGTCTTCGATTCGGGCGACGCGAACGGACTGCTCTACTACGTAATGCCGTTCGTCGAGGGCGAGTCGCTCCGCGGACGGCTCAAGCGCGAGATGCAACTGCCGATCGACGACGCGATAGCGATCTCGTGCGAGGTCGCGGACGCGCTTTCGTATGCGCACTCGTTTGGCGTCGTCCATCGAGACATCAAGCCCGAGAACATCCTCCTGCACGGTGGGCACGCCGTCGTTGCCGACTATGGAATCGCGCGAGTGATCCAGGATGCCGGCGGGGAAAAGCTGACGCAGACCGGTATGTCGGTGGGCACCGCGGCGTACATGAGCCCCGAGCAGTTCAGCGGCGAGAACATCGACGGGCGGAGCGATCTGTATAGCCTCGCCTGCGTGTTGTACGAGATGTTGGTGGGCGAGGTGCCGTTCACGGGCCCTAACGCGATCGCGATCATGGCGCGGCACACGATGGAGCTGCCGCCGTCGATCCAGATCGTCCGTGGGACAGTGCCTGACGAGTTGGAGGGCGCGATCATGCACGCCCTCGAGAAGGTACCGGCGGACCGTTTCGCGACCGTTGCACAGTTCAAGGACGCGTTGCTGGGGCAGGGCGCGACGAGCACGTACGCGCGGCGGACGCGCGCACAGACGAGGCAGCACGAAGCGCAGACCGCAAGAATCAAAGTCGTGAGGCGACGCCGTCGCACGCTGGCGTACGGTGCGGCGGCGATGCTGCTACTGGCGGCTGGAAGCCTTGCCGCGAGGTACTATTTGTGGCCGCCGAAGCCGAAGACCGGCCACGTCCTTTCCGGCGACGTCGATCTCCGCCGCTTGGCCGTGTTATATGTGGAAGATCTGAGCCGCGACTCGTCGCTCCATGATGTCGCGACTGGATTGACCAAGTCCCTCATCGATCGCCTCGGGGAGGTAGAGGGGCTTCAGGTGATATCGGTTGAGGGCGTGGCACCGTTTGCCAAAACGTCCATTGCGACCGACAGCATTGCGCGTGCACTGCATGTGGGAACGCTCGTGCGGGCCAGCATCGAACCGGCTGGCAATCAATTGCACGTCGCCGTTAGGCTCGTCGATGGATCGAGTGGCGTTGATCTGGACCGTTCGGGATTCGACGTGCCCAAGGGAGCATTTCTGAGTGCGCGCGATTCGCTGGTGCAACGGGTGTCGGACCTGTTGCGCCAGCGGTTAGGCGAAGAAGTACGGATGCGCGAGTTGCGGAGCGGCACGACGAATGTCGAGGCGTGGGCGCTGGTGCAGCGCGTCGATAATAGTCGACGCCAAGCCGAACAATTGAGCGAGGTTGGTGACAGCGTCGGCGCCGCGCGACAGTACGCCATCTCCGATTCGCTTGCCGCACGAGCCGCGGAACTCGATGCACAGTGGTCGGAGCCGCTCGTCCAACGCGCCACGATCGCTCATATCAGAGCGCGTTTGACGAGGGATCCAGTTGAGATTCGTGCCCACGCCGATACCGGTCTGCGGTATGTGGCCCGGGCGCTGGAGCTCGATCCCCGCGATGCGAGCGCGCTCGAGATGCGCGCTCGGCTCATCTATGATCCCGTGTCTCTTGGACTGGTTCGAAACCAGCAAGATATCGACGCGATTCTCGACAAATCGGAACGCGACCTTCGTGACGCGGTGACGTTCGCGCCCCGGCGTGCCACTGCATGGCAGGCGCTCAGCGTCATCGAAGACGCAAAGAAGAATGTGTCGGAGGCAATGGTAGCTGCGCGCAAGGCGTACGAGACCGATGCCTACCTCCGCGCCGCGCCCACCATTCTCTGGTCGATGTTCCAGACGTCGTACAATCTCGAGCAGTTCTCCGACGCCCTTCACTGGTGCGATGAAGGGCACCGCCGGTTCCCCGCGACTCCGGCGTTCGTCCGCTGCCGGTTGTATTTGTCCTTCACTAAAGCAGTCACGCCGGATCCAGATGAGGCCTGGCACCTCGTTCGTGAGCTGGAGCAGATCACACCGAAGCCGATGTGGGAGTATCAGAAGCGTGAGGCGGAGATCCTCACGTCAATCGTTCTCTATCGCGCGAACTTGAGTGACAGCGCGCACCACGTTCTCGAGCGAACGGCAGCGGGTCCAGACATCGATCCGCGTGGAGAGCTGGTTGCGTTGCGGGCTCTCGCCCACGAAAACTTCGGCGAAACCGACCAGGCAATCACGCTCATCGAACAAGCTTTCGCGACACACCCAGAGCACCGCGCCGGCTTCGGCCGGATGAATGCTTGGTGGTGGCGCGATCTGCAGAAGAGTCCCCGCTTCAAGACGCTGATCGCATCCGGCCGCTGAGTAAGCGGAGTTCCACGCGAAGCGCCAGCATCAGCAACAGAATTTCTGCGCTCTACCGACGGCTAACATCTTCCGTCGCCTTTCATTTGCTTTCACTAACCGAGGATGGTTGCTATGAACTCTTTAACGCGAAGATACTTCCCGCTCCTTTTGCTGCTGGTAACTCTCGGAGTCTCGGCCTGCTCGGACCGCATGACCGATCCGCGGCAGCTGCGTCCGGGACAAGCGGGGAAAGAGATCGTTGACGGCAATCACGGCGGTAATACCGACGTGTTCTTCCTGCCTCCGATTGTCGGCAACCCGAACAAGGCACCGGGCTACGGTGATCCGTTCCAGGCCGGACTGCCCGTTTCGTTTGTTATCACGGACCAGAGCACGAACGCCGTCGTGAAGACATTTCCGCCATCGGGCGTTCAGGTCGACCTAACGAACCAGTTCTATTCTGCAAATTGGAACACCAAAGGGACTCCGATCGACCTCACACACCAATACCGTATTCAGGTGGCCGTCGGGACGAAGAACATTGCGCACGCCGACGTGGTGTTCGGTGCCGACGCGCGCAGTTTGAAGAATGTCGATACTGACGACTTCATCACGCTCGTAGATGGCCAGACGCTTCCCATCAAGGTGCGCATCGAGCAGGGCTGGGATTGTCTGGACAAAACGAGCTGCGTAACGGCGGTCGTACCGACGACCATTCCTTCGGGTCAGACCGTGACCGTGACCACGGGAGGCACGTTACCCAACTCTGTCCGATTCACATCAAACAGCAGTGGGATCTGGGCGACCAATGTCGATGGATCTCCCCTGACTGGCCCCGTAACCGTAACCGTTCAGGACATCTCGAGCCTCCATTCCGAGTCGTCGGGTGGTTGCGCGAGTGGCCTCGGCATTCGGCTCAGCCAGAATCATTGCGTGCAGATCACGACCGATCCGGTAATCAAGCTCGCCTCGCCGGCGACCGTCGGCACCTGCTTGGCGAATCCTGGTGACGATCGACAGCTGCTCGTCAAGTACAGCACCAATCCGAATCATCCGGAGCCAACCCGATTCTTGGCGGATGCGCCGCCGCCCAGCAACTGTCCTCCGCCGCAGATCGGCTCGGCGATTCATTCATCCAATCCGCTAGTGCGATTTGCCGCGAGCACGCTGTCGTATTTGGGTCGCGGTCTGAGCTGGGTTGCTGGAGTGCGTACCGTGTACGCGTTCGATACGGGCGTGGGTGGGATCGTCCAGAGCGGCGACGGCTTCAGCTCAATCTCCCCGGCTTTCCCCGAGCAGATGGCGATTTTCAGCGGCGACGCGCAGCAAGCGGTTGCCGGCACCCAAACAGGCAGTGACCTCGTCGTGCACCTTGCGTATGTGCACGATGTTGGCGAAGGGGGACTCAGTCCGGATGTTCTGGGTGCGAGCCTAACGTGTACGGCCCTCACCGCGGGAGCCAATTTTACAGCCGCTCACATCAGCAGCGTTGCCGCGACCGAACTGGGTAATGGTAGATACTCCTGCGGTAGTCCCTTCCTCTCTCAAACCGTAGGCCCGAATCAGTTCAAGGTCACCGCCGCGGGTCTCCTCGACGCGGTGCTGTTCGATACCGGCGACGAACCTGTTCTGCTGCAGGGAAGCGTCACGTTCACGGAGCAAGGCATTGTATCGCCAATCGCCAGCGTGTCGATCGATCAGCCTTCGCTGAACCTTCAGGTGGATGACGAGCCCGTACTGAATGCAACCGTGGCGCTGACACAGGGTACCCAAGCCTCGACCGCGGTGAACTGGACGATCTTGAGCAGCAATCCAAGTGGCGCGATCGGTATTAAGCCCGCCGGCAACGCCGTGGAATTGATCGCAAACGCACTCGGTACGGCGACGGTCCGCGCGACATCGGTTGCCGATCCGTCCAAGCATGCCGACGCGACAATAACCATCACGCAAAGTTTCTCTGGCGAGGTGGGCGACTCCACCGGAGATGCGGCGCAGCCTCCGGAACAAATCCCGGCTCCGGACCTCATCTCTGCGTCGCTGACAGCAGCCAGAGGCAATCTGAGCATAGTGATCCGATTTGCGCCCGGCTCCCGTGTCAGTAGCACGATAGGTCGCATCTCGTTCGACACCGATAAAGACATTACGACGGGACTTTCCGGTCTCGATGCCGCCCACACCGATGCCGACAAGATCGGCGTCGATTATGTCATGCTCGTCGGTTCGGGCTTCAATAGCGGCAATGCACAGCTGATCGAGATTCAAGGGACTTCATCGGTCAGCGTCGGCAACTTCGCCGCCGAGTACGTGGGTGACGAGATCCACGTCACGATTCCACTGTCTGCTCTGGGCAGCAACGGGAGCCTGAATTTCAAGGCGGAGTCCGAAGTGCTCCTCAGCACTGGGCAAATCACTCCATTCCTTGATATCGCGCCCGATGCTGGGCTGCCGGTGGGTACCACATTCCCAACTGTTCCCGCGCCGATCGGCTGATCAGCATGGCGGTTGCTGAAACGTGAACGGCGGCTCGCACGGAGCCGCCGTTCACGTTAGGTAGCGGCTCGCGACGCTTACGGGGTCATCGACACCGTCGGTCTCCCGTTAGGCGCATCCTCCACGGACTTCAGCACGTCGCGCCACTGGAACTTGCGACCGCTGTGACGCACCCAATAATCCATCCACGCCATCTCGCCAACCGACTTGAGATACTGATTCCGCGGATCGGGTATCCCATGGGAATTTCCCGGATACACCCAGAACTCGGTCGGCACGCCTAACCGCTTGAGCGCCATGTGGAGCTCCTCGCTCTGCGGGCGCGGCACGCGCGGATCGCCGTCGACGACGTGAATGAACGTCGGCGTCTTCGCGTTCTTGATATACGCCGCCGGCGATTGGCGCCACCAGTGCTCCATGTCGTCGTACCAGAGCTTGTCGCCGAGGTACCACTGACGCAGACGTTGCGTGTCGCTCTCGCCGTACATCGAGATCCAGTTGAAGGTGCCCGCGCCGGTGCTGATCGCCTTGAACCGGTTCGTGTGCGTGAGAATCCAGTCCGAGTAGTGTCCGCCGGCGCTCCAGCCTAACGCGCCCATCTGCGTGCTGTCGACGATCCCCTGCCCGATGAGGTAGTCGACGCCGGTCATGATGTCGTCGAATCCCTTCGTGAAGTAATCGCCCTGACTCTCGATTTTGAAACGCTGACCGTAGTTCGTCGACTCACGGTAGTTGGGCATGAGCACGGCGTAGCCCGCGCCCGCGTACACCTGCGAGCCGTAGCCTCCATTGAAGCCCAGTACGTCTGCCGCGGCAGGGCCTCCGTGAATGGCGACGATGAGCGGATAGCGCTTCCCCGGTTGATAACCGACTGGCTTGACCAGCACGCCGCCGACCATGCGGCCGTCTCGTGACTTCCAGGTTACCTCCTCTTCCTCGCCGAGATCGATCGAGTTGCGGACCCACGGATTGGCATCCGTCAATTGCACCCACTTCGAACGATCGGCGATGCCCCCAACCGACGCGACCGTGAAGAGCGTCGTCGGCGTCTTCGGGTCGGAGTAGGTGATCGTTATGCGGCCGCTCTCCCCATCTTCCGCGGCGCGTAGCGCCGCCTTTTCGTGCGTGAGCTGCTTCACCTCGCCGGACGCGACGTCGATGGAGCACAGCTGATCCGTCGCCTTGATCCCTTCGTTGAAGTAGATGGTCCTGCCGTCCTTGGACCACCAGCCAATAGTCACGTCCCCATCGAAGCTTCCGCCGATCTTCCTGAACTGACCGCCGCGATTCGAGAGCTCACGAACATAGATCTTGTTGAGATGCATGAACTGGAAGTCGTCGGGCGCGCTAAAGGCAACCAAACGTCCATCAGGCGAGAAGCTCACCGGCCCCTCGCCGATGTCCTTGTTGTTCGTTAGGCGTTCGATCTTGCCCGTCCCGACTTCGAGCAGATACAGGTCGGCGTTGTCGTTCTGCTCGAGGATGTTGCGCTCATAGCGATTGGGCGACATGCCATGAAAGCCGATCCACTTGCCATCGTCCGAAATCGTGAAATTGCCGACGCTATACGACGTGTCGTGCGTCAGACGCGTCGTCTGCTTACTGTCGAGATCGACCATCCAGAGGCTCGAGATCGGCGTCTCCGGATTGCGGACGCGAACATCGAAGCGTTTGTCGAAGCGCGCGCGTTCGTCCTTGTCGACCGTATCGGAAGTAACGAAGTAGATGCGCCGAGAATCGGGGGCGAGTTGCCAGAGGCCAACGCCCGTCGGGTGATGCGTGATCTGCACCGGCTTGAGCGAGTCGCCGCTCGCGATCGCCGAAGCGGACAACGCGTACAGCTGCTCCTCCTCCGCGCGGCCCGAGCGATAGACGAGCCATTTGCCGTCTTTAGCGAATGCGAACGTCGAGACGCCGTCGCGCGCGTCGGTGATCTTGCGCGCTTCGCCGCCATCCGGCCGAATGACGTAGAGTTGGTTGCCTGATCCACCGCCGCCCGCGGCAGCGAACGCGCCACCCGCGGGCAGGTTCGGCGCGGCGACCGCGCGCGGCGCGACCGATCCGCCGGGCGCATTCTCGCGCGCCGTCGCATCGCGGTCGGAGGCGAAAACGAGGTAGCTCCCATCGTGCGACCAGCGCGGCGTCGTCTCCGTCTTTTCTTTTGTGTACGTGAGCTGGCGCGTGCTCGCGATGCCGCGCTCGGTGTTCACGATGTAGACGTCGGACTGCCGACGGGCTTCTCTCCAGTCGGGGACGCTGATGGTGTAAGCGAGCCATCGACCGTCGGTGCTCAGGTCCGGCGTGGCGACCTGCCGCATATTCTGGACATCGAGAAACGTCATCGGACGCCTGGACTGGGCGGAGGCCGCGGTCCCAATGAGCGTCGTTGCGCCGATCAGTGTCCACGCGCGCCAGGCGCGAATGTTAGGCACGGGGGTACGGGCTAGAGGTTAAGGACTGACGGACGGGGGCATCGGAATCTGATGTCCGGTGCGCGGTCCGTCGAGTAATACGCGCACCCAATGACCTCTCGTTGTCAGAGAGCGGTGACGGGAGGCGGTGGGCCCCGGTTTAGCTTATCGGTGACCGCATGAACGCTCTGTCCGCTTCCCAATTGCCCGATCCCGAACCGGCACGGCCAGCCGTCGACTCTGCCCTCGTCGATCGGGCAAAGCTCGGCGACATCCAGGCCTTCGAGGCGATCGTCGCGCGTTTCTACGCGCGCTGCATGCGCTTCGCGCAGGGGATGCTCCGCGATTCCGCGGATGCGGACGACGTCGTGCAGGAAACCTTTGTCCGACTCTATCGAGCCCTGCCCCGCTACGAGGAACGACAGCGTTTCGACTCCTGGCTTTTCCGTATCCTTGGCAACTGCTGCCGAACCGCGAACCTGCTGCAGCAGCGGCGTGAATCCTTCGACCGGCTGGACGAAGGCGCGTTGCTCGACGTCCCGTCGACCGACCGTCCCGATGCGTCGTTCGATCATGAATGGGGTGCCGAGGTCCGTCGCGCGCTGGCCGAAGTGCCGGAGTACAATCGCGAGATCTTTTTGCTGCATTACGTGGAAGGCTTCTCCTATCAGGAAATCGAGCGCATCACTGGCGTCAGGCAATCGGCGCTCAAGATGCGTGTGAAGCGCGCGAGCGATTATCTACGCACGCGTCTCGCAGGGGTGCACCGTGACTGACCGCGGCGAGCCAGGCCCGATTGTCGATCGTGCGCTCGAGACGCTGCGCGAACTCCCCGCGGTCGACGACGACGCCGTCGCGCGCGTCGTGGCAGCGGCGGCGCGAACACGTGCGCAGGATATCGCGCCTAACGAAGACGATCTCCTCCGGCCGCCTCGGCTCGGGCGCCGCTACTGGCCAGTTGTTGTGACGGCGGCGGCGGTCGTTGTCATGCTCGGCGGCGCGATCGCGGTGAGCCTCGTGCGATCACGATCCGGCCGCGAGGACGTACCGATCGTTGCCGCTCCCATTGTGCCCGCGAGCAATCCGGCGCTCGGCGCGGATGCGGTTCCGGTGCCGACGCAGTTCGTCTACGACGGGCGCGCACGTCACGTCGTGCTCGTCGGCGATTTCAATAACTGGGACGCGCATGCGACGACGCTCGAGCGAGAACCTGGGAGCACGCTCTGGTCGGTGACCGTGCCGATCCAGCGCGGCCGGCATGTATATGCGTTTCTCGTCGATTCCGTGTGGACTGTCGACAAGCATGCGCCAGTCGCCAGCGATCCCGACTTCGGCGTCATCGGATCGGTGATTCTCGTCGGCCGGCCATGATGCGCGCTCTCGTCTTCGTCGTAGCCGTCGGTTTGCCGCTGCGCCTCGCCGCGCAGGAGTCGCCGAGTGCACGTCTCGACGGAAAGCTCGACGTCGAGACGCAAACCGCCGTGCTGCGCACAATCGACAGCGCTCGCACGCGCGGGCTGCCGACCGAGCCAATCTTCGACAAGGCGCTCGAGGGAGCGACGAAGCGCGCCGCTGGTCCACGCATTCAAGCTGCCGTGGCCGCGCTCATGCAGCGCCTCGAAGTCGCCCGCGACGCACTCGCGCCCAACCCGGGGCCGCGCGACATCGCTGCGGGCGCCGATGCTCTCGCCTACGGCGCGACGCGTGAAGCGCTCGCGGCAATGCGCGCCATCCGGCCTAACGAATCGGTTGCCGTCCCGCTCGGCGTGCTCACGCAACTGGTTGCCAGCGGTGTGCCCGTGGCTCGCGCCACGCGCGTCGTCGCGGATCTCTTACGCCGCGGCGCGCGCGACGAGCAGCTCATCGCGCTGAATAACGACGTTCGCACCTTTGTCGCCGCTGGTGCTTCGCCTCAGGCAGCGCTGGATGTTCGGATGCGCGGGCTGAATGCCGTGCTCCCGCCGGGCGGTGGCATCGCGACGGGCGACGCCGCGGCGCCAGGCCAAATGACGGCGGGGAGCGGCAAGAAGCCCTGATTGGCGCCTGCCGGGGCCGCGTGACACCGATCGCGACGGCTGCGCAACCGCCTTTTCGGCCCGTGTTCCCGGCTGTACGCTTAGCCGGTGCATCGGCTTGCGCTCACCGGCTTTCTCCTCGTCGCTATGGCGGTCCGCGGACGCTGTCAGGCGGCGGGTGTCGCCGATGGCTTTCTGGACCTTGGCGGAGCGCTTCTCAGCCAGTCGAACCTCTCGAACGGCGTCCTGACTGCCTCCGGACAGCTCCGCTATTTGACGCCGCAGTTTGCCTTGACGATGAACGGCATCGCGGCCCGCACGCCCAACGATCTCTACAGCGGGCAGGGCGTCCTTTCTGCGTCACGGTATGCCGCGCCATCGCAACGGCTGCGCTGGGAGCTTGGCGGAATGGCGAGTGCCTTTGGTCTCAGCAATGCCGCGCCGTCGCTGGGCTGGCAGCTGCTGGCACGTGAGCACTTCACTGGCTCGTTAGGCGGTGTCTTTCTCGGCGCAGCTGGTGGCGCGGTCACCCAGAGCAATGTCAGCAGGCGAGTGCTGAATGCACACACCGGTGGTTACGTCTTCCTCGACCCGTTGGGGCACGACGAGCTGTCCATCGCGCTCGCGTTCACAGATGCCGGCATGCGTGCCGACACTGGTCTGCTCGATCGATACGGTGACGCGATTGGGTACTGGACGCACCGAAACGGGCCCGTGGAGCTCCTCCTCGGCGGTGGCCTCCGCGCCGTCTCGATCAGGCAATCGCAGTACCAGAGTTGGGGTTCGGCCAGCATCGTCCTCTGGTTCGCGAGGGGCGCGGCCCTTGTCTTCGCTGGCGGCCAAGCGCTGGAGGATGCTTCTCGAGGCGTGCCGACCACCCGCTATCTATCGGTGGCAATGCGTTTCGGGACCTCGAGCGCCCGGCCAGGGCTTGTGACGAGCCCTGTACGTGACCGTCCGGACATGGATGGCGGCCGCATCGACGTCAACGTTAGGGGTGACTCGGTGCGTATCGTTACGGTGCGTCTTCGGTCGGCCAAGATGGTCGAACTGATGGCTGACTTCACCGACTGGGAGCCCGTCAACATGTCACAAGTGCCTAACGGTGACTGGACCATCGAGCGGATCATCGCACGGGGGACGCATCGCGTCGCGATTCGCGTCGATGGCGGCGCGTGGGGCGTTCCGCCGAATTTGCCTCGTGTCTCGGATGAATTTGGCGGCGACGTTGGCCTGCTCGTCGTGCCGTAGCACGGCTCGTTATCGACAGTTCGGCCCTGGCTGCTGGCGAGCTTCCGTCTCGCCGGCGACATTCGATGGATGCTCGTGATGCACGGTTTTCGGAGAAAGAACGCGTGAAATCGATCCTGCGCGCCAACGGCGGCGCTGCAATCGCCAACTTCGCTTTGACCCTCCTGCTCGGCGCGCTTCTCGTCGCTCCGGCGGAGGCGCAAAAGAAGACTCCCGAGTTCACCCGTCAGGGTTTACTCATCACGACCTTCGTCCCGCGCGGCACGGCCGACTTCGGCTTTGGCAACAAGGCCGCGGACGAGATTCGTGGACGCGTCGCGAAGTTCTCGAACAAGCGTGAGGTCGACGTCATTTCCGGCGGTGACATTGGCTGGCAGCTCACCAAGGCCGGCATGCCGGAAGACACGCTGCTCGACGAGCCGACGATCCGCACGTTGGGTAAGCTCATGCGCGCCGACGAGTATGTCGTCGGCAGCGTCGAGCGAGCGCCGCACCGCGTGCGGCTTTCGGGACGCCTCGTGCTCATGCGGGACCAGCGCATGTCGGAACCGCTGCCGGCGGCCACCGCGGAAAATCTCGGCCTCGCCGCCGACCAGTTCGGGCGCGCGCTCGCGGCGGCGAGGGGCGAGCTCGTACCGCAGCGCCGGTGCGAGAACGCGCTCCGCGACCTGCAGCCGGAACGCGCGCTCCAGTCCGCGCGCGAGGCCGTCGCGGCCTATCCGCCAGGCGTCCTCGCGCACGTCTGCCTAACGTGGGCGCTCCGCGCGACGGGCGCACCGTCGACGGAGGTGCTGACCGCGGCCAAGGAGGTGCTCGCGGGCGATTCGTTGAATCCGCACGGCCTCGAGAATGCCGCGATCGCACTCGACTCGTTGCATCGGCGCGACGAGTCGGCGAGCTACTGGCTGCGGCTCGCCGCGTCCGACACTGCCGATCTCGAGCTGACGCAACGTGTCGTATTCGCCATGGTGCTGGGCGGCAGCTCGCGACGCGCCGAGCCGTTGATCGTTCGCGCTGCGGACGCGCATCCGGACAGTCTCGGGCTGCGGCGACTCGAGTGGCGCGTCGCCTACGAGAATCGACATTGGCCTGTCGCCATCAAGGCAGGCGAGGCCCTCCTCGCTACCGATTCGGCCACGGCGAAGGATTCCGTCTTCACCCTGCGTCTCGCTTCGGCATACCGTGCGAATGGGGATACGTACCATGCCCTGGCACTCGCCGCGCGCGGCGTCGTCGCTTTCCCAGGTGACGTGAAGTTGTACACCCTTTACACCCAGTTCGTACGGAGCGAGGCGGACACCGTCGTCCCACGCGGGATCGCGCTCTTCCCACGGAGTGCCGAACTGCTCGCGATGCAGTCGCGCGATCTCCGGGCGAAGGGTCAGCTCGCCGAAGCGCTTGCCGCATCGCGCCAGGCGCTCGCGGTGGACTCGACGCTTGAGCGCGGTGAGCTGATGATTGCTCAGGGCGAGATCGAGCTCGGCCGTCCGGACAGCGCGCTCGCCGCGCTTCGGCGGGCCCTCGGGCGCGGCGAGGACACCGCACTCGTCGCCCAATTCGCGCTCGGCCGAGGAAACGCTCTGCTCAAGGCGGCCAACGGTACCAAGTCGCGCGACGATTTCCAGCTTTCGATGCGATTCCTCGCGCTCGCCGATACGCTGCGCCGGACTCCGCAGTCGGCGTTTCTCCTCGGCGTGGCGGCGTACAGCATCACGCAGTCGGCGGTGGCCGACGCCCCGAAGATGACCGAGAAGACCCAGAGTTGCGAGCTCTCTCATCTCGGCGCGGAGACGCTTCCCGTCGCGCGTGCCGGGCTGGAGGCTGGCCAAGAGGTCTCACCGGACGCGGCCAAGCAGTTCCTGGACTACCTCGGACAACTCGAGCCGTACGTCCAGCGACAGATCGACGCCTTCTGTCCAAAGAGCTGATGCTGGTAGTTGGTCGTTGGTGATTGGTGATCGGTGGTTGGTGATTGATGTTTGGTGATTGGTGGTTGGTTGCTGACAACCACGAGCAACCAACAACCAACAACCAACCACCCACTTGACACTGCGAGACCGTCGCTCCTAGCTTCCAACCGCGCACGGTGATTTCTCCCGATTTGACGGGCCGCGCGCCGGGCTCCTGCCAAGACTGGTGCCCGCCAATCCCGTCTAAGTCGTGGCAATGGCCCCGACGAGAGTCGGGGCTGTTTCTTTTTTCTATAGACTTCAAATGAGCAACTACATCTTCACCTCCGAGTCGGTCAGCGAAGGCCACCCGGACAAGGTTTGCGATTACATCGCCGACTCCATTCTCGACGCACATATCACCGCGGATCCACGCAGCCGCGTTGCATGCGAAGTCCTGTGCAAGAGCGGACAGGTCGTCCTCGCGGGGGAGATCACCTCGAGCGCGTCGGTGGATTACGAGAAGATCGCTCGTGACGCGATTCGCGAGATCGGGTACGTCGATCCTAACGAGCCATTCAATGCCGGCGGCGTACAGGTCACGCAATTCATTTCGCGGCAGTCACCCGACATCGCGATGGGTGTCGACACGGGCGGCGCGGGCGATCAGGGCCTCATGTTCGGCTTCGCGACGGACGAGACGTCGGAGCTGATGCCGCTGCCCGTGCAACTCGCGCACAAACTCTCGCATCGCCTCGCGGTCGCGCGGAAGCGCGGTGAGCGCGACTGGCTTCGCCCCGACGCAAAGACACAGGTGTCGGTTCTGTACGAGGATCACCTGCCAGTGCGAGTGACGACGGTGCTCGTGTCGACGCAGCACACTGCCGACGTGTCGCAGCAGGAGATTCGTGATTACGTCTCCGGCTGCGTCTGTCCCGAGGTCCTTGGCAGTTGGTTCGATCCGAGCGTCGAAGTGCTCGTGAATCCGACTGGCCAGTTCATCGAGGGTGGTCCGTCGGCCGACTGCGGCGTCACGGGCCGGAAGATCATCGTCGACACGTACGGAGGCATGGGTCGTCACGGCGGCGGCGCGTTCAGCGGGAAGGACCCGAGCAAGGTCGACCGCAGCGGCGCGTACTTCGGTCGTTTTGTTGCACGCCAGGTAGTGAAGCAGGGGATCGCAAAGCGCGCCGAGGTGCAGGTGGCGTACGCGATCGGCCGCGCCGAGCCGGTATCGGTTCGCGTCGACACCTTCGGCACCGGCGATTGGCGTGCGGCGGAGCAACTGGTTCAGACGTTCGACTTCCGTCCGTCAGCGATGATCGAGAGGCTGCAGCTGCGCCAGCCGATGTACAAGCAGACGACGAATTACGGTCACTTCGGGCGGCAGGGATTGGCCTGGGAAGCCTAACGATCGAACGGCGGACGGCTCATAAGTCTCGCCTTTCCAGGCCGCCCGTCTATCGGGCAGCCTCGCCACACGAGATGCCCGAGAAGTAGCTCCTGTGCAATACGTTCGCTGCGTTTGTCGGGGTCACGTCTACCGACACCTTGAGCGTAGCGCCATTGGGGAGCGAGACGCCCTGCGTTCCGGAGCGCAGAATCCATTCGGCACGACTGACTTGCCCGATCTGCTGCCATGAATCGGCGGCGTAGAAGACCTGGAACACCGTCCAGGGACTGCTGAACGGCCCGACAACGTTGTACGGAAGCTGTCCGAGCAGCACCGAGACACGCCCGTCGTGGTTCGTCGCGGGCCAGTCGATGGTCTGGGTCAGCGTGTTGCCGCCTCGCGTCTCGACCAGTGTCCCCTCCAGCATCACCTGCACGCCATTCGTGCCCGGGGTAAAGATGGGCGCGACTCGGAACTCCAGTTTGGGATCCGGCGTGCCTCCGGCGAAGAGCAGATCCGAAAACGCCGCCAGCCGGTTGAACATGTCGACGAATCCGGGCAGGAGCTTCACGTCGCTCGGTACTTGTTGATACGAATTTCCCTGCTTCTGCAGAGAGCTCTGGAGTACTTCCGAGTACATCGTCCAGAGGGACCCAGATCCCGGCCGGAGCATCGAAGTTACTTCAGAGATCGACGCCTGAATCGTGCTCGCCGGATTGAAGGGGAACTTGTTCAGCGTTAGGCGTGTGCCTGCGCAGAAGTTGCGCGCGCGCGCGTTGACCTGATCGGCGCCGAAGTGCGCGAGCAACGGATCGGCGTTGTTGATCGGGTCTTCCATCAGCTTCTGAACGGTGCTCTGGATCTGGCCTTGTTGATCGATCGTGAACGACGCCGCGATCGTGCGCACCGCCGACTTCGCGTTACCGCCTGCCGACGCGGCGGTCTGGACTTGCGCCGGACCGCTCGCCTGGTCGAGCGCTGTCTGGAACGCGACGAGCGCGCTCATGTACGCCTGATTCCCCGGACCGATCAGCTTCGTCGTATCGGCTGCCGGAGTTACCGCCTGCACCGGCTGGAATACCGTGGCGATGTCGGGCGCGACGTTCGTGTTGCGAGATGCAATCGAAAAAAGCGTCAGCAAGGGCGACTGATTGCCACTCAGCGCCGTCAGCTTCTGCGACGCGTCGCGCACGCTGGCATAATGCGCGATCGACGACGAGCGCAGGAAGCGCCGCCAGTTCTCGATGTAGTCGCTCGTGTACTGCGCGCGCAGATCCGCGACGAGCTTTGTCTCGTTTGGCTGCGGCGCGCCTTCGCCGACGACCCAGCTCTCGCCCTGCAAGTAGCGATCGACGCCTTTGAACGCGCCCTGCATGAACGTATAACCAGCCTTCGTGAACGCTCCCGGCACTTCGTATGAGCTTACTAAATACTGCGCCGAGCCGGGATAGCGCCGATTGAACTGCACTGACTGGCTCGCCTTGTTTGCCTCAGCGAGCATGAACTGATAGATGCGCTCCGAGCCCGAGCCCTGCCGCAGGATGGCACGCCCGCGCGTGACCGCGAGGTTGTCCGCCTTTTGCGGCAGCGGATTGTGGAACGGGAGCTCGCGGGCGTAGGTGTCGAACTGCCGTTGCGCGATCTGCACTCGCGCGGAATCGAGCGTGTGGCCATTCAACCACTGCGTCATCAATACCGGCGACAGGAAATCGACCGTGCTCTTTTCCGGATATGTCGTCGTGATGAGGTAGCCCTTGAGCAAACTGTAACTCGTCCCATAATCCTCGCCGGTCCGTGCCGAGTCTGGCAAGCTGCGAAGCGACTGCAGGAGATTCGCGCGGGCGTTCGCGAACATCAGCCGATTGAAGGCGGCGAAGTACGCGTCGCGCACCTCGGAAAAAATCGACGATCCGCTGTAGAGTCCCCAACGGAGCGACAGCGGAGCACCATGATGCTCGTACTCGCTGAGCGTGTCGATCTGCGCACGCAGCGTGTCGAGCTTTCGCATCGCGTCGAGAGGAGGGAAATCGACGTTGTTCGGCGAGATCGCAGCAATCCCGCGCGCGGCGTCCCCCACCTGCCGCTCGAGCTGGCGGTTGCCGCTGTACGAAATCGCAAACGCCATCGAGAGCAATAGCGCCAATGCGGCGCCGCCGGCGAGCGTGGCGCGCCGCAGGAATCCAACGCGCTCACCGCCTTGCGTTAGGCGTATTGCGGCATCGTCGGCGAGAATGACCTCACGGAACAGCCGCGGCAGGAAGTCCCAGCGCGGCACTTTGCGCGTCCGTGGCGTGCTCGGCGCCGCGGCAGCGCCTGCCGTCGCCGCAAGCTGCTGCACCGAGAAGACGCCGGTCGCCGAGCGCGCGCCGACGATCTCGCGCGCTTGCTGCAGTGCCGGAGTGTACTCCGGCGTGGTGTCGCTCACGAACACCGCCTGGACGCCAGTGAAATAGAAGCCCCGCAACACCGGGCTTCCTTTCAGCGCACTCGGCTTTCCGATCTCGCGAAGGAACTCGACGATGAGCGGCGCGACCTTCCGCACTTCACGCGGGAACTCGTACGCGCCTGGCTTCCACTCAGCGGCGTGCTCGCGCGACAGCACCGGCAGCCTCCGGCGAGCCAGCGAGCGATAAATGTCCTGCATCGCCCGCTCCAGGCGAGGCGTTATGCGCTCGGCGTAGGTTCCGCCGGTTTCGGTGTCCGGAGGGAGCGACGCGCCTAACGGCTCGCGAGCCTCGTCCGCCGAGAAGTTGCGGACGAATGCCTCGAAGTTCGGAATCGCGTCCGCTTTCGTGAAGAGCACGTAGGTCGGAAGCTGGACGCCGAGCTCACTCGATGCCTCGCCGAGGCGCTCGCGCAGCGTCCGCGCGGCGGCGGCGGCCGCTTCGCCGTTTCCGGCCTTGAGCAGCTCGTCGCAACCGTAACAGACGACGGCGAGTCGCGGCGCCTGCGGCTTGCCCGTGAGTGCTGCGACCAGGCTGCGCGGGCGTAGCGCACGCACGAATTTCTTCCAGTTCTCCGGTGCGGCCAGCACTGATCCACCGGCTTCAGCGAACACCGTTCCATGCGCGAACCACACGTTCGCGGTCTTTGTCGGCGCAACGGTGTCACCGCGCATCGTCTCGCCGCCGAGGACCTCGGGCTCCAGGCCGGAGCGGACGACAACGGTCGTCTTCGTGCTCCCCTGCGGCCCGAGGATGAGCACGACAGGCAGCTTGGCGAAGCGCGCGTCCTTGTTGCCGCCAGGCTTCGCCGCGACGAGCTGAGCACGGGCCGTGTTGAATACTTGCTCAACTTCACCCGCCAGCTTCGCTTCCGGCGTCGCCGGACCAGCCGGCGTCTGATCGCGGAAGAACCAGAGGATGAGAGCCGCGGAGATGAGTCCGAGCAGCGGCAGACCACCACGCAGCAGCCAGGCGCCGCCACCCGTCGGATGCAGTAGTCGCACCGCCACGATCGCCGCGACGACGTACACCAGCAGCACCGCGGCGGCAATGATCCAGATCTTGATACGTCGCGTCATGATCACTCCAAATGCTTCGACGATCCGCCAGTCAACTCGACGTCAGCGAACGAGCTGCGTCGCGACCGCGAGATCGGATTTACCTGAATGCAACGAGATCGCAAAACCGACATAGAGCACCAGAGCGAGGACGCCAGCCGCGGCGGCCGTCGCGATGAGGCGTGGTACCCATACATCGCGTGGCTGCCCAATCTCGGTCGACGACGGACGCCACTCCGGTGAGAGCTCGCCAACTCCCCCGTGCACCCGATCGATCTTCTCCGAGAGTTGTCCGGCTAGCACCTGTAGCTCCGAACCTTGCGACGCGCTGTAGCGTCCCTTGTAGCCGAGGAGCAGACAGAGCTCGTAGACCTCGAGCACATCGGCGAGATCCTCGGAATCCTGCCGCCCGAGCAGTTGCTGCAGGTACTGGAAGAACAACTCGCCGGCCATGTGAACGCCGAACACTTCCTGCTGGAGTGGCCGGCGGGGCCAATCGGCGAACATGGCCTGCCCCGAGTTGAGTACCGTCTCATCGAGAAAGGCGATGACGGCGAAAAGGCCGAGCCGGATGTCGTCCGCCGCGTAGCCCGCCTGTCTCGCCTCCTGCTCGGCGCCCGCGAGGACCTGCTTGATGCGCGCGCGGAAGGACTCGCCGTCGGCCGCGACCTGCCGGTTCGCGCGCAGGCGAGCGATCGTCGTGAACGGCTCCTGGAGAGAAAGCGCCAACAGACCTCGACGCGTCGCGTCGGAACCGACGCCGCGCGGTCTTTCGGTTGCCACTGCTGTCATGAAACCACCCCGTCCTGCAACTGTGATCGTGAGGCAAGTCGACTGAATCGCGGGCTAACATAAGGAAAGGGCCGGCATCGCGGGAGGAGCCGGCCCTTGTTGCATCGAGCGCCCAAGCGCACGAGGCAGCCAGTGTCAATCTTCGGCGACGATCACCAGTTCCACTTGCGCGTTCGGGATGGCGTCCGGCAGGTAAACCCCGATCTCGTGCGTCGTGTTGAGCGTCTCCCAGCACGGTCCCGCGCGGTCGATGGAGAAGTACTGCGTATCGGAGCGCGGAGCGATCGCGGCCGGCGGAAACTGAATGTGCTGTATGCGCAGTCCGGGGAATGCGCGGCGCACCAGCTCGAGCGTGAACTTGGCCGAGCACACCTTTGCCAGCTGGGGAACGCGCGCGGCGAGCTCCACGCCGGTGAGCGACGACCGCACTCCGAGAATCCAGCGCGACCGGCCGAACGCTCGCTGATCGGCAATCGCGCCCGTATGCAGGAAGGCAGTCGTCGCCTTCAGTTGTACGACGGTTCGCGCCGCAGGAGTCACGACTTCGAGGTTCGCGCGAATATGCTTGTCGAGCGCGTCGAAGGATTCCTGCGGATGATCGTGATCGTAGAGCGGCAGCGCCCTCGGGTGCGCATCGAGCGCGAAAGTGCACAGGGCGCCCGCCAGTCGAGAGAGCTCGACATAGAGCTGCTCCGGATGGACGCGCTTCACCTGAGCGATGTGCCGAAGGGCAGGGAGCGTCGAGTCGATCGCGTGGAGAAGCCAGAAGCTGGCGACTTCCTGCCGCGCAAATTCTTCCGCGCTGCCGCGGCGGCCACGCGCCATCGAATCGCTCTTGGCGTCTAGAATGTCGATGAGACGTCCGAGTAGATGCATGAGCCGCGTACTCGCGCCGACCTGGACGCACGGGGGCACGTACTCAGGGTCGTATATGAAGTGACCGGCGCCATCTCGTTTGACGCGAGCGATCGGAATCGAGACAACGTCATCGAGGGGCTCGATATCCAGAGCGAGACGCAGATTCTTGCGTCCGATGCTCACCGGTTTTTCGTCGCGGCCGGTGGTGTCATCGAGCATCGGAGCGGCCTCAGCTCGGTATCGGGCGCCCGAGCCGTTCGTCTCCCCATTCTGACCAAAGTTGGGTTGATCGGCGCGATACGCGGGGATCGTGAGAAGAACGAGGTGTGACTGCTGCGTCGGGGAGAAGAGCTCGCGGACGTCGAGTGGGCCAGGCGCGGCATCGCTCGCGGGAATGTCGAACGGCAGGCCATCCGGCATCATTCCGCGGGCGTGAATGAGGGAAACCGCATCGTTTCGGATTGCTTCGGTGTCGAGCTCGCAGCCAGCCAGCCCATATGGCGCAAAGAAAAGACTCGAGATCGCGAACTGAATCGCGTCCTCGAAATACCGGCTCTGCGCCTGGAAATGATGCTGGGCCAGGTGCATACCTTCGTTCCATACCACGCGCGAAAGCTGCTTCATCTCCGCTCCGTCCTTCGATCTATTGGCACTGCCGGCGATGTGAGGCGCTCGGCGAGCACCGGCACTATATTGCGTGCCCCTGCCCCCGTGGGAAACTGCTGGGGGATTTTCGGTTCGTCATTGCCCGGATGGACATCGCTGGCTCGCGTCAGCCGCTGGGCGTTAACGTACCCCCTGCGGGTCGCCGATGACAAGCACTGAATTCGCTGCCAGATACCGACTACTGAAGAACGTCGCCACGCGTGGCGCGCGGAGTTTTCTTGCCCAGCAGGTCGCGCTCGGGCGGATGGTCATGGTGCACTATCTGGACTCCGAGACTCCCGAGCAGCGATCGGCGACGGTCGCTCGTCTGGACTCGCTAAAGCCCCCCGCGCGCGAGAAGATGCTCGAGATCATCGATGTCGACGGCTCGCCTGTCGCCGTCACGTTGTTCATTAGCTCGTTCGCCGACTTTTCGACCTGGCTCGATCAGGTCAGTGTGCCTGCCACCTCGGTACCTCTCGCGTCACCGGTCAAGGCCCCCGGTGACTTCACGCGCGCGTTCAACAAGATCGAAACGCCGGCTGCACCGCCGGTCATGGCGCACCGAGTCGAGCACGAGCCCGCGCGAAAAGCATCGATCCCGGCTGCGCCTTCACCTGCGCCAGCCAGACCAGTACAGAAATCAGCGGGCGAGTTCACGGGCATCTTCGGTAACATGGGCGCCGCGGCTTCGGCTCCTGCTCCCGCGCACAAGGAGCCAGCCTCGAAGGCCCCATCCCCGGACCAACTGAATTCACCGACACTGATTATCGCCGCACCGAAGCCTTCGCCACGTCCGGCGTCTCCGGTCGCGCAGCCTCCGTCTCCGGCCCCAGCTCCGGTTCCGGCGCCGGCTGAGGGCGCGGGATTCACCGCGATCTTCGGTCGTATCGGTGAGACGCGTCTTCCAGACGAGCTACCAGCGGAAACGCCGAAGCCCTCGGCGCCGGCGGCGGGAGCTGGACGCGTGATGCAACCGGCCCCAAATCCCACATTCGATCGATCGTCGGCACCGCCGGCGAATGCACCACCGCAGCCGAGCGGCGGCGAGTTCACGCAGCTGTTTCAGCGACTGTCGGCGACGACAGCGCCCTCGTCGGCACCTTCTCCTGCAGCGCCCCAGGCAGCGCCGCCGATGATGCCGCCGCCCGCGTTCGGGTCGCCGGCAAACGCGGCAGGCCCGCTCGATCCATCGCCACGGATCGATCTGATGCCACCCGCGATGGCGGCGATCCCGTCCACGATCCTGCCCCCACCTTCGTTAGGTGGCGCCGCGCCGCCGGCGCCTTCCTTCGGGAGCGTCCTTCCTGCTCCGTCGTTCGGTATGACGCCGCCGCCAAGTTCGCCGACGGCCTCGCGCCTTCCCGACACGCCGGCAATGCCTAACGCGCCGCCATCGGCGCCTAACGCCCCAATGATACCGCCGTCGCCGTGGGGCGTCGCGCCGGCCGCCGGCATGTTCGGCAGCCCGGCACCGCAGAGCGATTACACACGAATAATGGGGCGAGTGGTGGTGCCGCCACCGCCTCCGATCGCGATCCAACCTCCCACCGCGAGCCCGGCCGCGCCGGCTCCGAAGGCGTCGAAGTCGATGTTGCCACTCGTCATCGCTTTCAGTGTCGTGATCCTCGCGACGGTCGCGATCGTCGCGTGGATGGTCTTGCGTAGAGGGTAGAGGGTTATGGGCAGAGGGTTATGGGCGGAGGGTTATGGGCGGAGGGTTGAGGGTTGTCGGCAGAGGGTTTCGCTCTCAACCCTCAACGCTCAACCCTCTACCCTCAACGCTCAACCCTCAACCCTCAACCCTCAACCCTCTACCCGCAACCCTCTGCCCTCTACCCTTTAGCCCCTAGCAACACCACCAGCTCCAGCTGCACGTCCCCAAGTCCCGCCGGTACGTACGCGGCAATGTTGCGGGCGCGCGAAACGGCCTCCCACTCTGGTCCTGCCTTCTGGAGCAGGAAGTAGTGGTAGTTCAGCTTCACGGGGACGGCCGTCGGCGGCGTCGGAACGTAGGTGAGCGCGATCCCGGCGAGTGCCTGACGAATGAGGTGATCCAGCTGACCGGCGGCGCTCACCTTCAGCAAACTCGGTACGCGCTGGACCAGTTCGTTCGCGGGAACCGTGGACGACGACGAGACCGCGAGGAAGATCTGCGGTGCCGCAAGATATTTGTCCTGATCCAGCGCGGCTGCGTGCACGGACGGCTGCACGACGCGCAGCGGAATCGACACGGTGCTCGCCGGCACGACGGTCTCGAGGAGCTCACGGAGTTGCTCGTCGAGCTTCGTGAAGCAGGCGCCGAGCTCGTCGTGCTCGTACGCCGGCAGATCGCGCGGATGAATGCGCATCGAGAACGTCGTCAGCGCACCCGCCAGCTCGAGCATCATCTCGAAGAGCGCGACCGGATGTCCTCGCCGAGTCTCGTAGAGATGCCGCAGCAGCGGGAGATGACTGTTGACCGTATAGAGTAGCCAGAAGCTCGCCACGTCCGCGATCCCAAAGTCGGCGAGGCTCTGATTCTTCTGACGCCTCATGCCGGAAAGCTGGGTGCTCTTCGCGGACAGGATCTCGATGAGCCGGCGAGCGATCGCCATGACGTACTCGCTCGCCTCCACGTCTATGAGTGGCGGGACGAACGCCGACGACAACTGGTAATCGCCGGTGGTGGTTCGCGTTAGGCGTGCGGCCCGAAGTATGGTGCTGCCTTCGGCCGATTCCCCCTCGAAGAGGATGCGGAAGTTCTTCCGGGCAACTTGAATCGGCCGTTCGGATCGCCCGGTCGTCTCGTCGCGGCGCAGCAGCTCCTCGGCGCGATACCGCGTGTCGCGCTCACGTTGCGCCGCGGAAACGTTGTGTCCACCGTAACGGTATTCAGGGATCGAGAGGTAGACGTCGAGCGTTTCCTGATCCTGAGCAAACGCACCCTCGAGCTGCTTTGGAGGCGGCGTCGGGTCCGAGAGGGGCATGTCGAACAGGAGGCCGTCCGGAAAGATCCCGGAGGCGGACGCGATGGCGAAGCTGCCGCCCGCGAGTGCCTCGCGATCGATCTCCAGCCGGCGAAATCCCCACGGACTGAAAACCAGCGACGAGAGCTGGAACTCGAGGAGGTCCTCGAGGAATCGGTCCTGGGTCTGGAAGTGCTGAGGACTGAGCAGGACGCCCTTCGTCCAGAGCACGGGCTGCATCTGCCGCATGGGCCCTAAGGTAGGCGAGCGAAGGGGCTCGGTGCTAGAGGCCAGGGGCTAGGGCAACACACCACCAATCACCAACTACCAACCGTTGCACTTCGAGCGTCCCGTTCCCCATACTGGCTCCCCGCATTCTCCCCCCAAATCGCATGTGCGCTCACGTCGCCGATTCGCCCTCAGCTGCTCTTCTCGCCAGTTACGACGCCGTGCCGTATGGCGGAGGCGCGATTGCGGGGACGCGGCCCGACTACCTCGCCGCGGTCGCTCGCTTCCGCGGACTCTCGACGCCAGACGTTAGGCGGTGCCGCGTGCTCGACGTCGGCTGCGCCACTGGTGGCAATCTGCTATCGATGGCGCTCGCATTCCCCGAGAGCAACTTCGTGGGCATCGATCTGTCGCCGCGACAGATCGAGAGCGCGCGAGCCGCGGCGCGAACCATCGGCCTCGAGAACGTTCGCTTCGAGGCGATGAGTGTCATGGATGTCGACGAGGATTTCGGCACCTTCGAGTACATCGTGAGCCACGGCGTCTACTCGTGGGTTCCACCCGACGTCCAGCACGCGATTCTGAGTGTTTGCTCACGCAATCTCGTTCCTGACGGCATCGCGTACGTCAGCTACAACACATATCCCGGCTGGCACGCGCGTGGGCTCGTGCGCGAGATGATGCTCTTTCATGATCGGCCGCAGCTGAGTCCCTCGGAACGCGTGCAGCGCGCCCGTGATCTGCTCGAGTCCGTCGCGAAGGCGGTGCCGAAATCCGACGAGGTGTACGCCGCCGTTCTGCAGGAGGAGATTCACACGCTCAGCGACGCGAGCGAGTCCTATTTCATGCACGAGGAGCTCGAGTCGGAGAACCATCCAGTCTACTTCATCGATTTCGCGCGTCGCGCGGCGGCGGTCGGGCTTCAGTACGTCACCGAGGCAACAGCGTCATTGACCGATACGCAACTCAGTCCGGAGCTCCGGGCCAAACTGCGCTCCTGGTCTACCGATAATCTCCAGTACGAGCAGTACTTCGATTACGTCAGAAATCGCACGTTCCGTCGCTCGGTGCTCTGCCACGCCGGCCGAGGCGTCGAGAGCGAGCCGGTGCCGACGTGGGTGCCGGAGATGGTCACGCGAGCCCGCTGCTATGTCGACGCGGAGGCACCAGAGGCGAAGCAACCAGGAGTCGAGGTCTTTCGCACGCACGAAGGCGTCGCTGCAACGATGGCCCATCCGCTCGCGCGCGCTGCATTGCACTCGCTCATCGATGCGCGTCCAAGCGGTTTGTCCTTCGAGGCGCTCGCCGCCCGGACGCAGGAGCGCATGGAGGGCGGGGACGGGTTTTCCCGCGAGACACTCGCCGACGCGATGCTCCGTTGCGCGCTGGTCCGACTCGTGGACCTAACGATGGCTCCGACGCCATGCTGCTCGACGCTCAGCCTGCAACCAGTCGCGAGTCCGCTCGCCCGCCTCGAATCGCGCAACGAGTCTCTCGTGACGTCGCTCCTGCACGTGGCCGTCGAGCTCTCTCCATTCGATCGATTTGTGCTCCAGCAACTGAACGGAACACGAGATCATGGAAAGGTCGTCGACGAAGTCATGGCAGCGATTGCCCGACGCGAGCTCGATCTGGGACCGGCGGAGCGCGGCGCCGTCGCCTTGGCCGTGGACCACGCGTTTCAGCAATTTCGACTGTCGGGATTACTCATCGCCTAGTGTTTCGCTGGTGCGCCGGTTGAAACGGGGTGCTATCGTAGCAGAATGGCTCGTGCAGCATCCTTCGGCCTACGAGGTGTACCGTGCAGCCGCCGGCCTATGGTCCTTTTCGCATTGCGCTGATCGGTGACTTCAGCGGTCGTGCGAATCGCGGCATTCTCGAAAAGGGGAAGGCGCTCGCTGCGCGTCGATCCGTGCGCGTGGATCGCGACTCGATCGACGATGCCATCGCGCACTTTGCTCCACGACTGCAACTCAACGTCGGCAGCGAAGGAGACCGTGTCGAGATCGGGTTCACCGCACTCGACGATTTTCATCCGGATGGTCTCTATGAGCGGCTTCCGCGCTTTCGCGCTCTTCGCGACGCGGGCGCGCGCGCGCTCGCGTCGGCGTCGTTCCTGTCTTCGCGGATGCCAACGCCGCCGACGCCAGCCGGCGCTCTCGACGCAATTCTTGGCGACGCCCCAATGCCACCCGGCGGTGCCGCCCTCGCAAAGGCGCCGGCGCGACCAACGCTCCAACCTTCGGACAGCGCCCTGTCGGAGTTTGTCCAACGCGCCGTGGCGCCTCATCTCGTTCGCACTCCGGACCCTACCGCCCAGGAGATCAAGGCCGGCGTCGACGCCGCGGTGACGGCCGAGTTGCGCGCGATCCTGCATGATGCGGATTATCAGGCGCTCGAGGCTGCATGGCGAGAAGCCGCCTTCCTCGTTAGGCGACTGGATACCGATTCGGCTCTTCAGGTTCACGTCGTCGATATCTCTCGCGAGGAGCTCGCCGCCGATCTCGCCACGGACGACATCGAGCGCTCGGGTCTACATCGTCTCCTCGTCGAGCAGAGCGTCGGAACACCCGGGAGCGATCCGTGGGCGCTGCTCGTCGCTTTGTCCACGTTAGGTCGCGACGAGAACGATCTCGCGCTCCTCGGCCGTCTGGGACGCGTCGCTCGTGATGCAGGGGCCCCCTTTGTGTCCGGTGGCTCGTCTGCGCTCGTCGGCACCGAATCGATCGCGGCGACGCCCGATTGCGATGATTGGATGGCCGAGGCACCGAACGGCTGGCCAGCCCTGCGCGCCTCGAGCATCGCGCCGTACGTGTCTCTCATCGCACCGCGCATTCTATTGAGGCTTCCGTACGGGAAGCGCACCGACGAATGCGAGCTCATTCAGTTCGAGGAAAACGTGCCGGACACACGTCCCGAGCACGAGAGTTATCTCTGGGGCAGCGGCGGCGTCGCGGCCGCGTTGCTCATCGGCGAGGGGTTCAGCGAATACGGCTGGAACCTCCGGCCCGGACGCGAGATCTCGAATCTCCCGCTCCACGTTTATCGCGCCGACGGCGAAACGATCGCGACACCATGCGCGGAGGCGGTGTTGAGTGAGCGCGCCGCGGAACGGCTGCTGGAAAGCGGACTGTCGCCGCTGCTCACGGTGCGCGACAGCGACGCCGTGATCTTCCCGCGCCTGCAATCGATCGCGGAGCCATTGACTCGGCTGCGCGGTCGTTGGAACACATCGAACGATGCCGACGGCGACTGACAGCCGTTGGACGTCTGAACCTTTTCGGCCCGGCAATTCGGGCCAGTTCGCGCGCGTCCGCGAGCTCTTCCTCCGGAGCGGATTCGAGGAGACCCCCGTTTGCGCTCGCGCCGGGGTTGATTCGATTTATGAGTTTCCTCGTCCAGAGGGGCGGAGCGCGTTCAAGGACGTTTCTGACGCGCAATCGTTGTTCGTGAGGCTCTTCGTGGACGGGGATCGCGTCGCGCGGAGCGTTGCCGAATCGATGCTCTCGCCGGGCGACGTCACAGTGCTCGAGGATCTCGGGCTCCTCCACGCCGTGCTCGAGGAGCCTTCACTCTGTACGGCGACGGTCGCGATCTACCCCGTCGAGGAGCTCTACATCGCGTCCGACCGTCGTCACGGCTTCGAGAGCACGCAGGAGGTCCCGCCGTCGGATCTTGTCTTCTCGCCGATGACGCGCGAAACCCAGCGCTTTCTTCGACTCATGCCGCGCGAGTCGTGCGAGCACCTATTGGATCTGTGCACGGGTACGGGCATCGCGGGACTGGTCGCCGCGGCGCGCTTTGCCCGGCGCGCCACGCTCGTCGATATCGCCGAGCGGTCGGTTCGATTCGCCGAATTCAACGTGGCGCTGAACGGTCTCGCGAATGTGCGCGTGCTGCGGGGCGACGTCTACTCCGCGTTAGGCGACCAGCGCTGCGACGTCATCATCGCGCATCCGCCTTATGTGCCGGCGCTCCAGACAGAATTCGTGTTTCGTGACGCGGGTGAGGACGGCGAGCAGGTGACACGCCAGATTATCGCAGGGCTAGCCGAGCATCTCACGCCGGGCGGGCAGTTCTTCTGCGAGTGCATGCTCACCGAGCGCGAAGGGGACACGCTCGAGCAGCGGCTGCGATCCATGCTTGCCGAGTCGAGCGACGACTTCGACGTCGTTCTGGTTCAGGGACGCGGTCTTGATCCGATGCACTTTTTCGCGGATCAGGCAAAGGCGGGATATGCGCCGTTCGAACGACTCGCGGAGATGAGTGAGACGCTCGAGCGATTGCGCATTCAGCAGCTGGTGTTCTGCTCGATCCTTTTCCAGCGTCGGGCGACGGACCGTGCGGTGATTACCACGCGGCGCGCCTTGTCGCCTCTCACCAGCTCGCCCGATCTGCAGTGGGTGCTGCGCTGGATGGTCGGTACGGCCAATTGGGACGCGGCGCTGTCCCGCCGGTTGCTGGCGAGTCGTCCGCGCACGCTGCCGCACACCGAGCTGCGATCGCGCTCGATGCTGCACGATGGCCAGTGGTCGGTGGACGAGTGTCAGTTGGTGACGCTCGCGCCGTTCGCGGTAGAGGCGGCGTGCCCGAACTGGTACGCGACGTTGTTGCAGTTCTGCGATGGGCGAATGACCGCCCGCGAGCACCTCCAGTACCTGCGGGACACCCGGGCGGTGCCGGATGCGGCGCCGGAGGACATGTTCGCGATGATGATTCGCCAGCTGGTGGACGCGGGGTTGATCGAGATCGACGAGTTTCGGCTGCCGGATTCGACGGCAATGCGGGAGAGTGCCGGGGTTCGAGAGCGGCCTACCGGAAGCCGCCCGGTCGAACGAGCCGACTAGCGGTTCTGTTGCACAGGCGCCGCAGGGGCAACGACTTCGCCCTTGTCAACTCGCTTGACGATGGGCCGCAACGAGTGCATGATAGGCCCCACTGACGACCGCTTAGTCACCAATGCGGTCGACATCAGTGTGCGGCCGCGCACGATCACCGGCGAGTGTGTTAGCACCCCTCGATGGCATTACGCGGCGCAGACATCAAGCACGTTGCGCCCCCTCGAGCGTGACGCTGCAACTTTTTTCCCAAGACCCGGAGCACCATATGGCACGCGAGGGCACACAGAAAAAGCTGGAGCGTGTCCGGCCGCCACGCGTCAACATCAGCTACGATGTGGAGACCGGCGGCGCGGTCGAGACGAAGGAGCTTCCTTTCTTGATGGGCGTTCTCGCTGATCTCAGCGGGAATCCGGCGGAGGCACTGCCGCGGCTCAAGGATCGGAAGTTCGTCGAGGTCAACCCGGACAACTTCGATTCGGTCCTCAAGAGCATGAGGCCGCGCGTCCAGTTCACCGTCGCGAACAAGCTGAACCCGGAGTCGGGCGGGAAGATCGGCGTCGACCTCACGTTCGAGTCGCTCGACGACTTCAATCCGGAATCAGTGGCAAAGAACGTCGGTCCGCTCAAACAGCTGCTCGAGCTGAGGACTAAGCTTGCGGATCTCCGCGGCAGTCTCCAGGGCAATGACAAGCTCGAGGAGATTCTTCAGAGTACGCTCAACAACGCCGACGCGATGAAGAAGCTCGAGTCGGAGGTCGGACTCCAGGGAGGCTCCGATGCCTGAGATGCAGGCGCAAGGCCAGCAACAGACCACCTTCGACGCCGCGGCGGAAGGCAGTCTTCTCGACAAAATTGTCGACCAGGGGCGGCTCGGCCGTGACGCTGCCGCCAAAGAACGGGGCAAGGATCTGGTCAAGAACTTCGTCACCGAGGTGCTCAAGGGCACGGTGACGATCGCCGCCGATACGGAGGCGATGATCAACGCCCGCATTGCGCAGATCGACGACCTGATCTCGACGCAGCTCAACGAGGTCATGCACCACCCCGATTTTCAGAAGCTGGAAGGGACGTGGCGCGGTCTCAAGTACCTGCTCGGCAATACCGAGACGGGCGAGAAGCTGAAGATCAAGGTCTTCAACGTCTCGAAGAAGGATCTGCTCAAGGACCTCCAGAAGGCGCCGGAGTTCGATCAGAGCGCGCTCTTCAAGAAGGTCTACGAGGAGGAGTTCGGCGTGTTCGGCGGCACGCCCTTCGGTGCGCTCGTCGGAGATTACGAGTTTGGTAGGGGCGGGCAGGACGTGGAGCTGTTGGAGAAGATCTCGCAGGTGGCGGCGGCGGCGCACGCGCCATTCATCGCCAATACCAATCCCGACATGTTCAACATGGAGAGCTACACCCAGTTGGACGCTCCCCGGGACATGGCGAAGATCTTCGACACGACCGAGTACGCGAAGTGGAAGAGCTTCCGGTCGAGTGAGGATTCCCGGTACGTCGCCCTCACCCTGCCGCGCATCCTGATTCGCCAGCCCTACGGCCGCGACACGGTGCCGGTGGAGGACTTCGATTTCGAGGAGAAGGTCGACGGCACGGATCACTCGAAGTACGCCTGGGCCGGTGCGTCGTGGGCGCTCGCGTCGCGCATTACGCAGTCGTTCGCGCTCTACGGCTGGTGCGCCACGATCCGTGGGGTGGAGAGCGGCGGCCTCGTCGAGGGGCTGCCTGTCCACAACTTCAAGACGGAGTCGGGCGACGTCGCCATGAAGTGCCCGACGGAGTCTCCGATCTCCGATCGTCGCGAGAAGGAGCTGGCCGATCTTGGCTTCGTTCCGCTCGTGCACTGCAAGGGAACGGACTACGCCGCCTTCTTCAGCGTGCAGTCGGCGCAGAAGGCGAAGACCTACGACTCCGACGCGGCAACGGCCAACGCGCGCATCTCGGCGCAGCTGCCGTACATCTTCGCCGTGTCTCGGTTCGCGCACTATCTGAAGGCGATGATGCGCGACAAGATCGGCGGCTACACGTCGCGGTCCGAAGTCGAGCGTTTCCTCAACAACTGGATCAACAACTACACGGTAGCGAACGACGACGTCGGCTTCGAGATGAAGGCAAAGAATCCGCTGAAGGAAGCGCGCATCGAGGTGGTGGAGATTCCCGGGAAACCGGGCTGCTACCGCGCGGTGGCGTTCCTCCGGCCGCACTTCCAGCTGGACGAGCTGACGATGTCGATGCGTCTGGTCGCCGATCTGCCGGCACCAGCGAAGTAGCAGTCGCTGTCGCGGTGTGTCACGAGCGCATCACTGAAATTCACAACGCGCTCGTGACCGCCGATACGGCACGCGCGAGGACGCAGTGTTACTGTGTTCGCGCGCAAAGCACAGAGGGCCCTCGCGAAGACTCCCGGTTCATCACCTCATCACGTTTGGCGGAGAACTCCCATGGCTTCGGTTGACTATTTCCTCAAGATCGACGGCATTGCCGGCGAATCTCAGGACCACAAGCATAAGGACGAGATCGAGATTTCGAGCTGGAGCTGGGGTGAGGCGAATTCGGGCTCGCACGCGGTCGGTGCTGGCGGCGGCGCCGGGAAAGTCCAGATGCAGGACTTCCACTTCACGATGTCCGAGAACAAGGCCTCGCCCCTTCTGATGCTGGCGTGCGCCGGCGGCGATCATATCAAGAAGGCGCAGCTCACCTGCCGCAAGGCGGGCAAGGATCAGCAGGAGTTCCTCGTCATCAAGTTCTCGGATCTCCTCGTCAGCTCGTATCAGACGGGCGGTAGCGCGGGCGCCGAGATCATCCCGGTCAATTCGATTTCGCTCAACTTCAGCAAGATCGAATACGAGTATAAGCCACAGAAGGCGGATGGCACGCTCGATTCGCCGGCGAAAGCTGGCTGGGACATCAAGGCCAACAAGAAGGTCTGAGCAGCTTCGCTTCGCTGCTGAAGGCAAACGGCCGGCCGCCAGGGGCGGCCGGCCGTTGCCTTCCCAGGCTGCTCGCTGGCGCTCGCGCCAAGTCTATTCGAAGTCGCTCGTGCTTCGCACTCGCTCCTGCTCCTTGGCACGCGTAATTAGCTCCTTCGTTCATGGGTACGACAATGACTCCTCGCGATCTTCTGCAGGCCGGTAGGCTGGACGAAGCCATCGACGCGCTCAGTGCCGAGCTGCGCGACAATCCCACTGACTCGCGCCGGCGCACGTTCCTCTTCGAGCTCCTCTGCTTCGCCGGCAAGTACGATCGCGCCGAGAAGCAGCTCGACGTCGTCGGCCAGGGAGGCAAGGAAGCCGAGATGGGCGCGCTCCTCTATCACAGCGCGCTTCACGCGGAACGGCTCCGCCAGCAAATGTTCGAGCAGAACGCCTTCCCGCTCAGCACGCCTCCAAAGCCAGTTTCGGGAACGCTAAACGGGCAGCCCTTCGAATCGCTCACCGACGCCGATCCTCGCATCGGAGCGCGTCTCGAGCTCTTCGCCGCCGGCCAGTATACCTGGCTTCCCTTCGAGCACGTCGAAACGGTCCAGATGCTGCCGCCGAAGCGCTTGCGCGACATGCTCTGGGCGCCCGCCATCGTTCGGCCTAACGAACGGTTCTCTGGCATGGAGATGGGCGAGGTCATTGTTCCGGCGATCGCGCCGCTCACCTGGCGTCACGCGGACGGACCGGTGCGGCTCGGTCGCGTCACGCAGTGGCAGCTGCTCGACGACGATACCGAAGCACCCATCGGCCAGAAGCTGCTGCTCGTGGACGGCGAGGAGTTTCCGATCCTCGAAGTCCGTGAGCTGACGATTACGTCATCCGCACCAACCACCGCTGATTGAGTATCACCATGTCGCTGCGTGACGAACTCCTGACGCCAATTCCAGGCGGGAATCCTGCCGGGATCGAGCTGCGCTCCGATCCTGTCTACGACAAGATCAAATTTGCGCGGCGCGAAGACGACGACATGCCGCAAGGCGGCTGGGAGACCGAACGCAAGACGGCAGACTGGTCGCAAGTCATAAAGCTGACAAAAGACGCGATCGCCAATAAATCAAAGGACCTTCAGCTCGCTGTGTGGATGGCCGAGGCGATCCTCGTCCGCGAAGGGTTCGCGGGCTTCCGCCATGCACTCGACACCATCGTCGGCCTGCTCGAGCAACACTGGGAACACCTCTACCCGGAGATCGACGACGGCGATGCCGAGGCACGCGCCAACACCCTCGGTTCGTTAGGCGGCGAAAAAATGGCCGTGCGCGTCCGTCGCCTGCCGCTCAACAAGGCTGGACACGACGTGGGTCAGATTCAGCAAGCGAACCGCGTCCCGACCGAGGCCGATGCCGCCAACGACTCCACAAAGGCGGAGCTTCGTCAGACGCTCGTCGCCGAAGGGAGGGCGACGCCCGAGGATGTCGAGAGTGGTTTCCGGGCGACGCCAAAGCCCTGGTTCAAGGCGCTCGTATCTGACATCGATGGGTGTCTCCAGCTCCTTCAGAATTTGGACGAGGTCTGTGCCGAGCGCTTCAAGAATGACGGTCCAAGTTACGAACCAGTCCGCAAGGCGCTCGAGGAGGTGCAGCGCACCTCGAAGCAACTACTCAAGCGGAAGCTCGAGGTCGAGCCGGATCCAGTTGGGACGACGGCGACTGAAGCGGATGCTCCAGTCGTCGTGCCCGAGGGCATGCTCTTGCCGGGGTCCGTCGGCGCGCAGCTGTCTGCCGTCCCCACGTCGCGTGAGGACGCCGCGAGTCGAATTGCGGCGAGCGCCAAGTATCTGCGGCAAACCGATCCGACAAATCCGGCCGCCTACCTTCTGTTGCGTGGACTCCGCTGGGGTGAGCTACGCGCGTCCGGCAGTTCCCCCGATCCACGACTACTCGAGGCGCCCGCGACCGCGACGCGCACTCACCTCAAGACGCTCCTTCTCGACTCGAAGTGGGAACAGCTGCTCGAAGCCTGCGAAGGCGTCATGGCCACGCCGCAAGGTCGCGGCTGGCTCGACCTCCAGCGTTACGCGCTCACGGCGTGTGAGCAGCTCGGTGCGGAGTTCCAGATCGTCGGCGCGGCGTTGAGAGGCGCGCTCCGATCGCTGCTCGCCGACCTCACCGGCCTTGTCGACATGACGCTCATGGACGACACGCCGACGGCGAACGCGGAAACGCGCAAATGGTTAGGCGCGATCGTCGACGCAGAAGTCGCCGTCCCTGCCGCTGATCAGAGCGCGGACGAAGTCGCGCACGAGCCGTTGCGCCCACGCGGCGGCCGGAGCGCGGCGATGGCGGAGGTGCGCGCGGGCCGCACCGATCGCGCCATCGCGCTGCTCATGCGTGAGGCGGCGAGCGAAAAGACAAAACGCGGGCGCTTCCTGGTACAGACCGAGCTCGCGAGCATCATGGTCGATGGTGGACATCACGTCGTCGCGCAGCCGATTCTCGAAGAGCTCATCGCGCATGTCGAAGGGCACAAGCTCGAGGATTGGGAGAGCGGAGACGTCGTCGCCAAACCGCTCGCGCTACTCTATCGCTGTCTCGAGCGGGTCGACGGAGACCCGAGCACTCGTCAGGCACTCTACCTTCGCATCTGCCGGCTCGATCCGGTGCAGGCAATTGGCTTTGCCAATGGCGGAGGCGCGTCGGCATGACGAAGCGTGAGATCGAGCGCACCGTCCAGCCGTCACTGCTCGACCGTCTGACGGATTACGAGCCACGCAACAACAGCGAGGGCCGCGTGGGCTATCTCGAGTCCGTTCGACAGTTCAAGATGGGACTGCAGCGTGATCTCGAGTGGTTGCTCAACACACGGCGCATCCCGGTCACGGCGCCGGAAGAATTCGAGGAGCTAACGCGCTCGGTCTATCACTACGGTCTGCCGGATCTCACGTCGATCAGTCGCGATTCGCACGAGGCCCGCGATCGTCTGGTCCGCCGTGTCGAGGACGTGATCGCGCTGTTCGAGCCGCGACTCGACAATGTCGCGATCAACGTTTTCGAAGTGGAGGGCGAGGAGCATCGTCGCGAGCTGCGCTTCCATGTCGAAGGCACGCTCCTCATGGATCCGACGCCGGAGCAGGTGATCTTCGACACGGTGCTTCATTTCTCGAGCGGCGAATACGAAGTCGGTGGAGCGGGAGGCGACAAGGCGCCCTCTGCGGGAGCTGGTCGCGGTGCGTGAGGAGCTCCTTCACTACTACGAGCGCGAGCTCGCATACGTCCGCCGCATGGGGGCGGAATTCGCGCAGCGCTATCCGAAGATCGCAAGCCGGCTCCAGCTCGAGCCGACGAAATGCGAGGACCCGCACGTCGAGCGGCTCATCGAGGCTTTTGCGTTTCTCACCGCGCGCGTTCACCTGAAGATCGACGACGAATTCCCCGAGGTCACGGAGTCGATCCTCAACATCGTGTACCCGCACTATGTGCGGCCGATCCCGTCGATGTCGATCGCCGAAATGCGCATCGATGTCGAGCAGGGCGTGCCACCAACGGGCTTCCGCGTGCCGCGCGGAACGCCGCTCTACTCGCGGCCCGTCGACGGCGTCCCGTGCAAGTTTAGAACTTGCTACGACACGACGCTGTGGCCGTTCACCGTCACCGGCGTGCAATGGCTCACGCCGGACCGGCTCAAACCGGCGGTGCGATTGGGCGACGCCATCGCTGCGTTGCGCATCGAGCTGCGCTGCTTGCCCGGCGTCACCTTCTCGCAGCTCGACATCAAGACGCTCCGCTTCTTCCTCAACGGCGAGAGCAATCTCGTATACCCGTTGTACGAGCTGCTCGCCAGCCACCGCCGCGACTTGATCATTCGTGAAACAGGAGTCGCGAAGCCGAGATCGATCACGATCGACGCCGACGAGCTCGAGCCCACCGGGTTCGGCGCCGAGGAAGGCATGCTGCCCTATCCGGGCAGGTCGTTTCAAGCCTATCGCCTCCTCCAGGAATATTTTGCGTTCCCGGAGAAGTATCTCTTTTTCGATCTCGGTGGCCTCGAGGCACTGCGCTCGTCCGGCTTGGGCAGCGCGATCGAGATCATCGTGCCGATTGGCGTCTTCGAGCGAACCGAATGGCGACAGATGCTCGAGGCTGGCATCAGCGAGTCGACGATTCGGATCGGGTGTACGCCAATCGTCAATCTCTTTCCGCAGGTCGCCGAGCCGGTGCTGCTCACGCAGCGCCGCCATGAGTACACGCTCGTTCCCGACGCACACCGCCGCGTCACGACCGAGGTCTTCTCGATCGATGACGTCGTCGCCATCGCCGCGGATTCGGGCACAACACAGCATTTCGAGCCGCTCTATTCGCACCGCCACGCGACGAACGGCAACACGGCATTCTGGACGGCGAATCGTCACTTCAGTGGTTGGCGCAGCGACGTCGGAACCGACGTCTCGCTCTCCTTCGTCGATCTCTCCGGCCGCGTCGTGTATCCCGAGTTCGAGGTCGTCACGGCGCGCCTGACGTGCTTCAATAGCGATCTGCCGAGCCGATTGCCATTCGGGAACGAGCGGGGCGACTTCGAGCTCGATCGAGGTGGACCGGTGAGCGCGATCGTCGCGCTGGTGAAGCCGACGCGCGTCATTCAGCCGCCGCTGGGATCACCGCAGGTCTGGCGCCTCGTGTCGCAACTCTCGTTGAATTATCTGTCACTCACCGACACCGAAGCGAGCGTCGGTGAGGACGGCGCCGGACGCGGGACGGAAGCGTTGCGCGAAGTGCTTCGCCTCCACGACTTCAGCGGGTCGCCAGCCGTTAGGCGGCAAATCGAAGGCGTTCTCGCCGTGCGCAGCGGGCCCGCGTTCGCCCGGATCGCCACCGAACATGGTCTGAGCTTCGCGCGCGGCCGCCGCGTGGAGCTCGAGCTGGACGAGGAGCAGTTCACAGGCGCTGGCGCCTATCTGTTCGCCAGTGTGCTCGAACATTTCTTCGGGCTGTACGCCTCGATCAACAGCTTCTCGACGCTCACCGCGCGGTCGCGGCAGCGAAAGGGGGGGATACGCGAATGGCCCGCGAGAGCAGGCTGGAAACCGCTGCTGTAGGCGGCGCGCTCCCCTACGTCCCTCCGGCTTCGGCTGGAGACGACGTGGCGCTCGCTGCCTCCGCCGCGCCGCGCGCGGCGGAAGAGAGTCGTCTGCTCGAGCGGCTCTACGCCGAGCCGTGGTCGTTCGACTTCTTCCAGGCGTTGCACCTGCTCGAGCGGTTGCAACCGGACCGCGCGTCCGTGGGCGAGTTCGCCGATCCGCGGCAGGAGGCGGTGCGCCTAACGGCGAGCCCCAGTGTCGCGTTCCCGGCGAGCGAGATCCAGGCGCTCAATACGGCAACGACGCCGCCGCGCATGGCCGTGAACTTCCTCGGCCTCACCGGCCCGCAAGGAGCGTTGCCGCTCGCGTACAGCCTGTACGTGGCCGAACGTGTCCGCGCCGGCGACCACGCACTCAAGGACTTTCTCGGCATCTTCGACCATCGCGTCTTATCGCTCTTCTATCGCGCATGGGAAAAGACGCACATCAGCGTCTCGCACGGCGACGAAAAACGCGATTGGTTGACTCGGCATCTGCTCGACATCGTCGGGCTCGGGAACGAGGCGCTTCGCGATCGGTTGCCGCTCGGCGACCAGGCACTGCTTTTCTACGCGGGCCTGCTCTCGCTGCCGACACGCCCGGCGGGCGCTCTCGAGCAACTGCTCGCTGATTTCTTCGGCGTGCCGGTGAGCATCGAACAGTTCGTCGGCGCATGGTATCCGCTCGAACGCGCCACCCAGTCCGAGCTCGGCGACGACGACAGCGAGTCGTCGCAGCTGGGGTTCGGTGCCGTTGCTGGCGACGAAATCTGGGATCAGCAATCGCGCGCTCGCGTCCGCATCGGACCGCTCACGCGAAGGCAATACGATGAATTCTTGCCCGGCGGCAGCGCGCACGAGCCGCTCCGGGCGTTGACGCGATTGTATACGAACGACCTGATCGATTTCGATATTCAGCTCGTGCTCGCGCAGGACGAAGTGCCGCTGTTCCGGATCGCCGACGAGACGCCGCTGCCGCTCAGCTGGTGTACCTGGCTGGCGACAAAACCGTTAGGCAAAGATGCAGATGATACCCAGTTCGCCCTCTGATCACCGCGTGCCTGCAACCAGCACCCAGCACCTGACACTTTCCAGCCCCTAGCCCCTCGTCTCATGCCCGTCAACCTTCGTGCACTCATCGCCAAGCTCAACCCCACGACGCGCGGCGCTGTGGAAGCGGCGGCAGGGCTCTGCCTCTCGCGGACGCATTACGACGTCGAGGTCGAGCACTACCTCGTGAAGCTCCTCGACGCGACCGACAGCGACTTCGCGTTCATCCTCAAGCAGTACGCGATCGATCGCTCACGTCTCGCATCGGATCTCGCGAAGAGTCTCGACCACCTGAAAACGGGCAACGCGCGCACGCCGGCGTTCAGCCCGCACCTCGCGCGCATGCTCACCGAAGCGTGGACGCTGGGGTCTGTCGATTACGGCGCGGGACAGGTCCGGACCGGCCATACTGTGCTGGCCCTCCTGGCCGATGAGGATCTGGGCAGGATGGTGAAAGAGATCAGCCGCGAGTTTACGAAAATCCCCGTCGAGTCGCTGCGAAAAGACTTGCCGGCGATCACTGCACACTCTTCCGAAGAGGCGTTCACGCAGCGCGCCGCCGCGGCGGAGGAAGGCGCCGCGCCTAACGCGCAGCGCGCCGGCGGGAAAACGCCGAATCTGGATTCGTACACGGTCAACCTCACCGAACGCGCGAAGCAGGGGAAGATCGATCAGGTGCTCGGCCGGGATTTCGAGATTCGCCAGGTAATCGACATTCTTCTTCGCCGTCGGCAGAACAATCCCATTCTTGTCGGGGAAGCCGGCGTGGGAAAGACAGCGGTAATAGAAGGCTTTGCGCTGCGCATCGCCAACGGCGACGTGCCAACGGTGTTGCGCAACGTCACGCTGCGCACGCTCGACCTCGCGCTGCTCCAGGCGGGCGCGGGCGTCAAAGGCGAGTTCGAGAACCGGTTGAAGGGATTGATCGAGGAGGTGAAGAACTCGCCAACGCCAATCATTCTCTTTATTGATGAGGCGCATACGATGATCGGGGCGGGTGGCGCCGCGGGCCAGAATGATGCCGCGAACTTGCTCAAGCCCGCCTTGGCGCGCGGCGAGCTGCGGACGCTCGCGGCGACGACCTGGTCAGAGTACAAGAAGTACTTCGAGAAGGATCCGGCGCTCGCGCGGCGTTTCCAACTCGTAAAAGTGGAAGAGCCGAGCGAGGAGGTGTGCGCGCTTATGTTGCGCGGCGTCGTGCCGTCGCTCGAGGCCCATCACACGGTTCGCATTCTCGACGACGGTCTCGAGGCAGCGGTGCGGCTCTCGCACCGGTATCTGCCCGACCGCCAGCTTCCGGACAAGGCGGTGAGCGTTCTCGACACGGCGTGCGCGCGGCTCGCGTTAGGCCAGAATACGACACCGCCGGCGATCGAGGCAGCGCAGCGCCGCCTCGAGGATCTCGCTGTGCAGCGCCGCGTGCTCGAGCGTGAAGCTGCTGTCGGCGCGAACCACGATGAGCGCCTGGCGTCGATCGCGCAGCAGCGCACAAAGACGGAGAACGAGCTCGCCGAGCTCAATGCCCGCTGGGAGCAGGAGAAGGGGCTCGTCGAGCGCATTCGTGAGATCCGCGAGCAGCTCGAGCAGCAGGTGACGAAAAAGCGTCGCGCGTCGGCGCAGATCGCGGCCGTGACGACCGATGGCGCTGCCACGAACGCCGCGGCGGTGAAGGACGCAGAAACGGCGGAAGCCCAGGCGACGGCGAGCGCCGACGAGCTCCGCGCGGAGCTCGCTGGCCTGACGATGCAGCTCGAGACCGTGCAGGGCGACGCGCCGCTGATGCGCGTTTGTGTGGACGCGTCTCTTGTTGGTGAAGTCGTGTCGGGGTGGACGGGCGTTCCCGTCGGCAAGATGCTGCGCGACGACCTGAGCATGGTGTTGCAGCTCGAGCGTCACCTCGAGCAGCGCGTCATCGGTCAGAACCACGCGTTGGAGTACATCAGCCGCCGCGTGCGCACGACGCGCGCGGGGATCGAGGACCCGAACAAGCCGAAGGGCGTGTTCATGCTCGTCGGCCCATCCGGCGTCGGCAAAACCGAAACGGCATTGGCGATATCGGACCTGCTCTATGGTGGTGAGCAAAACCTCATCACAATAAACATGTCCGAATTCCAGGAGGCACACACCGTCTCGACGCTCAAGGGCTCGCCCCCGGGCTATGTGGGATACGGCGAGGGGGGCGTGCTCACCGAAGCCGTTAGGCGTCGACCGTATGCGGTCGTGCTGCTCGACGAGGTGGAGAAGGCGCACCCCGACGTGCTCGAGCTGTTCTTCCAGGTCTTCGACAAGGGGCGGATGGAGGACGGCGAAGGGCGTCAGATCGACTTCAAGAACACCGTGATCATCCTGACGACGAATGCCGGGACGGACACGATCATGAAGCTCACGGCCGATCCCGAGACGCTTCCGTCGCACGATGGGCTGGTGAAGGCGCTCAAGCCCGAGCTCGACAAGACATTCAAGCCGGCATTCCTCGGCCGCATGGTCATCATTCCGTACTTCCCGGTGCGCGACGAGAACATGAAGAGAATCGTCAGGCTCAAGCTCGCGAAGATCCAGAAGCGGATCGAGCAGACGCACCACGTCCGCTTCAGCTTCGACGAGGCGCTCGTCGACGCCGTTGCCGCCCGCTGCACCGAAGTCGAGAGCGGCGCGCGCAACGTCGACAACATTCTCACGAACACGTTGCTTCCCGAGGTCTCGGTCCGCATTCTGGAACAGTTGGCTGCTGGAGACGAGATTCTGGCGATCAGCGTTGGCGTCACGGACGACGGCGCGTTTGCCTATCGAGTCGACGGTCGCGCAGCCGTGGCGACACCGCCGGCCGTCTCGGCTCCATCTTACACGATGCCGGCGGCGGAGCCGACGGTGCAGGCGTGATCTCGGAACTTCGGAGGGTGTGAACGATGCCCACGCAATTGGAAGCCACGTCGAGCCTCACGTACACGCAGAAGGGCCGCGCGATCAGCGTCAAGACGACGCTCGGCCCGGATGCCTTGCTCCTCGAAAGCATCGAAGGCGAGGAGGAGATCGCGGGCGGTTTCAAATACAGGCTCGGACTGCTCGCGAAGGATCCCGCCATCGGTGCGGCGAAATTGATTCGCACGCCGATGACCGTGACGATTCATCTCAGCGACGGATCCGATCGCGTGATCACGGGTCTCGTCAGCCGTTTCGTGCAGCTCGATCAGGCCGAAGGGCTCACCGTGTACGAGGCGGAGATCCGTCCGTGGTTCTGGTTCCTTTCGCTGACGAGCGACTTCTGCATCTGGCAAGACAAATCGGTGCCGGACATCGTCAAAGCGGTGTGCGGCGAGCAGGGATTCTCCGATCTCGTTCCTCGTCTCACGAAGCCGCACAAGCCTCACGAGTATCGGGTGCAGTACGGCGAGTCGCACCTCGACTTCATCGCTCGCTTGATGGAGGAGGAGGGGATCTTCTGGTTTGCCGAGCACGAAGGTGAGAAGTGCAACATGGTGATGGCCGACGACAACAGCGTCGCGAAGACACCGCTCAAGCTGCGCCTGTCGGGGATCGCGCACGATACTGAAGAGGAGGACGTCCTCCAGTGGTTCAACGTGAGCCAGGACGTGCGTCCGGGAAAGTACACGCACATCGATTACAACTTCGAAACGCCATCGACACAGCTCAAGGGCCAGCACAGCGGCAAGCACGCGTCGGAGGTCGTGGAGTTTCCCGGCGGCTTCGACAAGCGCGACGACGCCGATCCCTTGGCGGCCCTGCGATACCAGGAGATCGTCGCCGAGCAGGTGGAGGCCGAGGGTGCGGGTCGTTGTCGTGCACTCAAGGCAGGCGGCAAGATCGAGCTCGCGAAGCATCCGAACAAGGCGCTCAACGCAGCCTACTTCGTCACGAGCGTGAAGCAGTCGGCGAAGCTCGGCGACTTTCGCACCGGAGGCGATTCGGGTCTCGCGTTCATGAGCAGCTTCTCGGCGATTCCCTTCGATACGCCGTATCGGCCGGACCGCACGGCGAAGGCGCCGCGCGCGTACGGTTACGAGTCAGCGGTCGTCGTGGGGCCGGCGGGCGAGGAGATCTTCACCGACAAGTATGGTCGAGTGAAGGTGCAGTTCTTCTGGGATCGTCGCGGCAAGAAGGACGACAAGAGCTCGTGCTGGGTGCGCGTGTCGACGGTGTGGGCAGGAAAGGGGTGGGGTGTGATCAGCACGCCGCGGATCGGTCAGGAAGTGCTCATCGCGTACGTGAATGGGGATCCCGAGGATCCGATCATCGTTGGGCGCGTGTACAACGCCGAGCAGATGCCGCCGTATGCGTTACCGGCGAACAAGACGCAGAGCGGGATGAAGACGCGCAGCACGCTGTCGGGTTCGCCGGACAACTTCAACGAGATTCGGTTCGAGGACAAAAAAGGTAGTGAGGAACTTTATATCCACGCGGAGAAGGACAAGAAGATCGTTGTGGAAAATGATCGCGCATCATCGGTCGGACATGATAACACTGAGAAGGTCGGTCACGACGAGACGATCACAGTTGACAATGATCAATCCCTCGGCGTGAAGGGAAATCAGTCAATCAGCGTCGGGAAGGATCAGACGGTGACGGTGAGTCATGATCGGACAAAAGCGGTACGCAACAACGAAACGACAAGCGTTGATAAGAATCGCTCGGAGACTGTTGGGGAGAACGAGACTGTGAGCGTCGGGAAAAATCGATCGCACACGGTGAGTGAAGGCGACACTCTCGACGTTGGTAAGGACCGAAATGTGACGGTGGCGAAGAATGAAACGATCTCGGTTGGCGAGGACCGCTCGACGACAGTTGGGAAGAACGACTCTCTCGAGGTATCAAAGAAGCTCGAGATTACCGCAGGCGACGAGATCACCATCACCACGGGCGATGCCTCAATCACAATGAAAAAAAACGGAGAGATCCAGATCAAAGGCAAGGACATCACGATCGAGGGTTCGGGTAAAATCAACGTGAAGGCTTCTTCTGATCTAGTGCTGAAAGGAAGCAAGGTCGCCGCAAACTGAGTTCGCGATGCTTCAGATCAATAACGTGACGCCCTTCAAAACCCAGTTAATGCTATTCGCGAACCGCGAGGGCATCGACACTGTGTACGCGATCATCAAGGGCACATTCACCTACCACGACGGAGTGAGGCTCTCGCCTGAGCAGGTGCCGATCGTCGTGGAGGACAAACATCACGGTGACCCGGCAACGAGTAGTATTCGGACGCCCTCTGATGTTTCACTCGAGAAGCCCGCGACAGACGTGGTACTCGTTGGGAGCGCCTGGGCGCCTAACGGTGATCCAGCGTGGCAGTCCGACGCGTCAGTATCCGTCGCATCGGTGACGCGAACTGTTCGTGTGTCTGCCGATCGCGTGTGGGAGTCAGGAGTTGCCGGCACGACGGCAAGTTGGATTGCACCCTTCGTGCGCATGCCACTGGTGTGGGAGCGTGCATACGGCGGCAGCGACATCGGTGAGAAGGGACTTGTCGCGGACTGGCGCAACCCAGTGGGCGTTGGATTCCGTGCCAAAGGTAGCTCGAAATCAACCACGGGCTCCCCAATTGCGAACATCGAGGATCCTGGGACGCTCATCTCTTCTGCAACGCAGACGCCGTCGCCGGCAGGGTTTGGTCCTGTTCCCGCGCACTGGCTGCCGCGCCGAAAATACGCAGGTACATATGACGAGCAGTGGGAGCGCGATCGCGCCCCCTACCTGCCGGACGACTTCGACCCCCGTTTTTGCCAAATCGCGCCGCTCGGACTCGTTATGCCAGGAATGCTTCAGGGCGGAGAGATCGTTGAACTTCGCGGGGTGACGCCATCGGGATTCGCGCGGTTCGCTTTACCAAGTATAAGCATTGAGGCGCAGTATCATCTCCCGAACAAGACCGAGACGCGTCCGGCATCAATGGATACCGTCATCATCGAGCCCGATAATGCCCGGCTCGTCCTCGTTTGGCGTACCGCGCTACCCTGTGATAAGCAAGCGCTCAAGGTGCGTGAAGTGGAAATTAATGCCGGTGGCGACGCGGTGGTGGCCGTATGAGTGCCGATTCGGTTGTAATCGTCGGTCTTGGAATGATGACTTCGGTCGGCGTTTCAGCGCGGGAGACCGCCGCGTCAGTGCGCGCCGCAACGGCCCGATTTATAGCCATTCCTGCACGCGATAAGCAATTCCGACCATTCACGATCGCGGAAGTACCTAACGATGCACTGCCGCCGCTTGCTGGGTCGTTGCACGATGTCAACTCGCTTTCCGATCGTGAACGGCGCCTGCTTAGGCTCGCGACGCCTCCTCTGAGGGAATGTTTCGGACCTTTGACCGCCTTGCCGGTCACGCTCGCGCTGTGTCTGGCGCTCCCAGAACAGGAGACGATGCGTCGAATCGATTCCGCAGCATTTCTCTCTCATCTTGCGAATCAGACGGGGGTGCCTTTCGACCCCGCGAAGAGCGACGCGCAGCATGTCGGACGTGCCGGCGGGTTGCTAGCTATCGGTCAAGCCATTTTGACAATTCAAGCCGGACTCGCTGACTTTATCATCGCCGGCGGTGTCGACAGCTATCGCGACCTGTTCGTCCTCGGCACGCTCGACAAAGAGCGGCGCGTGAAGTCCGAATCAAACCTCGATGGATTCATCCCGGGCGAAGCCGCGGGCTTTCTACTGCTCGCCAGCGCTCGCGCCGCAGCTGCTCAGCGCCTACCTGTGTTAGCGCGCGTCACCCCTATCGTCACGGGATTCGAACCCGGTCACCTCTATAGTTCTGAATTGTATCGAGGGGATGGGCTGGCGATGACCTTTCAACACCTAGTCGCGCGTGGTGAGGTCGATGCGCCCATCGCTGAGGTTTATTCGTCGATGACCGGCGAGAGCCACTGGGTGAAGGAATGGGGCGTAGCATTTATGCGGACCCGCGGCGCTTTTCGTGAAGGACATGGCATGCACCATCCGGCTGACTGCTTCGGTGAGACTGGCGCCGCCAGTGGGCCGCTGATGGTCGGTCTCGCCGCGTTAGGCATAAATGAGCGTTATCGGCGCAGCCCTGCCCTGGCGTACGGATCATCGGATCGCGGCGCTCGCGCCGCAATGGTCATTACAGCGTAGGAGAGCCCATGGGTCAAACCACATTCTGCAACATGCGGGGGATCGCGCACAAAGGCAGCGGAGGGATGAGCATCGCATTTCCCGATGTCTGTAAGACGCCGGCACCTCCTGCTCCGCCAATCCCGATTCCCTACCCAAACATCGGGCAGGCATCGGACACATCCCAGGGCCCGAGCAGCGTGACGACAGACGGGCAGATGCCAATGGTTAAAGGTGCTAAGTATTCTCGCTCGTCAGGCGACGAAGCGGGGACGCTCGGCGGAGTTGCGTCAAACGTGAACATGAGCGAATGCGAGTTTATGCTGTACTCATTCGATGTAAAATTCGAAGGCAATAACGTCTGTCGAATGGGCGATTCGCTGTTTCACAATAAGAAGAACATTGTTGCCTGATTTGCTGTCGCACGCATTAGCCGCGTTGCGAAACATTGGAGTCTTAGGAGGTCTCAAAATGCCCGAGCTCGGTGAGATAATCACCGCTCCGTCCTTGGACGCCGAATTAGAACACAGGTGCCCTTTCACGAACGCGCCGAAGGGCGGCAATCCGAAGAAAGGCGAAGATATCGCGAATGACGACCAGGAAGGATTGCCGGAGAACGACGGCGGCATACTGGGTAAGAACCTTGAAGGTGCGAAGCCAGGCGATGGGACGGAGGGTCCATTTGAGCCAACGAAGTTTCTCGTTAGGGAAGTGCCTAACGACTCCAAGCACGGCGTTAGAACTGCGATTCGCTTGGATGAGTTCAAGGACGCCGTAGCTGGGGATTTTCCTTTTACCGTCGCCGCGCATCACCTCATACCGGGTAATGCATCGTTGTACAAGGATGAGGTAAAGCTCATCAACTACATGGAAGATGGTAGGACAGTGGAAACGGCGGCCGGAAAGAGCTACAAGATCGAGGGCCACATCGGTTATGACGTTAACGGATCACATAACGGAGTCTGGTTACCAGGAAATTACGCGATCAAAGCGGCCCGTCCCGAGAGAAAAAGGAAGGACGGCGCCGTAATTCCGGCGCAAGAAGGGACTACGCCGATCGAAGGCAAGCCCTGGTCGCAACTGTACGAAGAGTGGCAGTACCAATACGTTGCTGGAACGTGCAAGGCAGGCAAAGGGCAGTTCCACGATTCGCACGAAGACCCTTATAGCGCGAGCGTTCGGAAAAATCTCATCAAAGTCGTCACTGCTCTAAGCACGCATCTTGATGGGCCTTGCGAGGATTGCGCAAAGAAGGAGAAAGTGCTGCCGCCGCCGCACCGCATCAAGCAACGGCTTTATGCTTTGTCGCGCACCCTCAGGGGCTTCGTTACGGGTCCGCCGCAAGCGTGGATTGCACCGTGGTTCACTTCTCAGAGATGGAAAGCGAAGTACTTCCAGGATGGCGAGATTACAGAGGGCTTTGTCAAAGCCTACAACGAATCGAAGGTTATTGACCTATGATTGCGGAATAACGATTTAATTCGTCGCCAACGGAGTCAGGAATCGCAATGCCATTTTTCGTCATGACGTGTGATGGTGAATATCCAAGCGCCGCGCTCGGGAAAGGGCCTCCGATGAACCAGGCACCCTGGTTCCATGGAGGTCGCATAGCAGGGGATTTTCCGATTCCGGTTGTTTACGCGCTAGACCCAGCGCGCCCAGGAACCCCAAAGGCGATGTATGACGACACCGCCTATCCACTGATGCGCGATGACTTGGTAGATGCGCTCAAGGCAGTGGGGGTGGACAATCTTCAATTGTTTCCAGCCACACTAACGGATCCAGCAACGAACAAGGAACATAACAATTACAAGGCCTTCAACATCGTTGGCGTCGTGGCCGCTGCTGACATGGCACGGTCGGTTCGAATGCCGACCACAGACTCTACCATGATCGATGTGGATTTCCAAAGTCTTGCAATTGATGAGAGCAAGGCAATGCCCTTTCGACTCTTTCGGTTGGCAGAAAGTGTCAGCGCGATCATCGTTGATGATATCGTGAAAGGTGAAGTTAGGCGTCGCAACATCCCGGGGATGGAATTTTACAAGCCTGAAAAGTGGTCAGGTTGAGAATGCGCGAACACCCCAAAGATGGAGTTTTCTTATGATGGAAGATTCACTTCTGTCTGCGTGGAGCGTTAGCGAGCGGCGGCTTACCCGCGGTATAGTCGTCGAGGCGCGAACCGATGGGAGGTTCGAAATTCAGCTCGGAGACGGTGATCGCAGCTCTTTGCTGCTTGCCGACCAATTAGTTGCTTCAGAAAATCCAATACTGCTCCGTGTTGGAGATCCAGTCCTCTGCTGGGTCGAAGACGAAGGCGACGCGCAGGCGCTCATTCTCGGGCGAGTGGGTGCGCCCCCTCTGGAATCGGCCGCTCAGCAAATTGATCGTTCTTCCGCTAACTCCACTCCCCAGACGGTTCCGCCGGATGCGCTAGTCCTCGAGGCAAAGCACTCCCTGACCCTTCGCGTCGGCGACGGGAGCATAACGATCCGTGAAGACGGCAAGATCCTCATCAAAGGCAAAGACCTCGTCTCCCACGCCCAACGCATGAACCGCATCAAAGGCGGCGCCGTCTCGATCAATTGACCGTTCCACCTAACGATATGCTCACCTTCATCCCCGATATCGCGGAGGAACACTTCGAGGAGCTCCAGTTCCTCTGGTCGCAGCGCCGTAACGCGCTGCGCTCGGCCGCATACACCATGCGCGAGATAGGGATGCTCGATGAGCGCATTGAAGCGCACACGCAAGGACTGCTCGTCCTCGGTGACCACCTGCTCGAGTTCGTCGGCAAGGCGCTCGACGGCGACGACGCCATGCCCGCCTTCGCAGCCGCATACGCGCTACTGCGGTTAGGCACACCTGATGCCATTGCGCGCGTGCGCGACGCATTCGCTGGCGCCGAGGGGAAGCGACTGCAGGGCATCGGCGAAGCGTTGGCGCACGGTCCCGCGCAACCGCTCATTCCACTCCTCCAGTCGCTCTTCATTTCGGCCCCGCCACCAGTCGCCGTCGTCGCTGGCGAAGCGCTGGCGTTTCATCGCGCGTTGAACGTCACACCGGAGCAACTCGTACCGCTCCTGCGCGACGAGCACCCTGCCGTTAGGCAGGCCGCCTGGCGCATCGTGACGAACACTGGCCTCGCTGTCGGGGCCACCGCCTACGACGCGGGCATGAGCGACGACGACCCCAATGTGCAGCGAACGGCCCTCGTTGCCGCCGCGTGGAATGGCCATCAGGGCTGGCTCTCGCACTGCTATCGGATCGCCAAGCAGCCCAACCCCGATGGTGTCGATCTCATCGCCATGCTCGCGGCCGCAATGCCGCCGCACGAGTACAAGGCGGTCACCGCCTTTGTGTCGACGACGGCATTCGGGCCGGGTCGCTATCGCATCGCTGCCGCCTTCGCGCATCCGGTGATGATCGAGTTTCTCCTCGGCGAGATGGAGAATCCCGATCCCGCTACCGCAGCCGGAGCCGGCGCGGCGTTCAGCAAGATGCTCGGCGTCGCGATCGAATCAGGAAAACGCGCGACGGTACCGCTACCGAACGGCGGCGAGCCGGACGAGTTCGAGGCCGAGTTCCTCGACGAGGTGCAGCTCCCCGATGTGCCGAAGGCGCGACAGCATTGGGAGAAGGTCAAGCCGCAGCTCGCCCAGGCGTCTCGTGTCGCTCATGGCGTCGACGTTAGTGCCGGCATCACCCGCGAGACCTTCGGCCTCCTGGACATGGAGTCACGCCGTGAGCTCTGTCTGCGCGCCCGCCTTACGTCTGGGTGGACGGGTACACCGCTAATGCTCGAGGAATTTCCTCTTCGGGCGTAGCGGTTGAGGGCAGAGTGTCGCGGGCAGAGGGTACGCAGTCACCCTCTACTCGCAACCCTCTACCCTCTGCCCTCTAGAACCACGGCTCGTCCGCCGACGGTCCGTAGATCGACGGCACCTTCCCACCAGCCATGCGTAAGTAAACAGTCATCTGACCACGGTGATGGATCTGGTCGGAGAGAATGAAGTACAGGAAATCCATCTTCGGCACGTCACCAATCGCCCCCGGCCCCGTGAAGAACTTCACGGTTCCGAACACGTCGTCGTCGCGCGCCGACTCGAGCGCGTCGATGACGCCGGCGTGATTCTGCTTGAACGCCGCAACAACGTCGTTCCAGGAATCCGGCGCCTTCGGCAATCCGCCACCGACGTTGAGTGAGTTCGTAAGTGCCTTGAGGATCAACGCCTCCTCGACTGCGAACGTCCAGGCGAGGTCACGCGCGGCCTTCGATCGCGGATGGGGCTTGAACTCCGATTGATCGGCCGGATAAGCCTCGACGACTTTGCGCGTCGTCTCGTGCTCCTTCTTCAGAACATCGAGGAATTGCTGCCTCTGGCTCGGAATCGCCGTCGAGCCAACTGGTGGTGTCGCAGTAGGAGCAGTCATCGAGGCCTCTTCATGGTTGAAGGTTGAACTGGCTCGCTGAACCTCTGAGTTATCCATAGCACGGACACTCGTCAACATGCCGGCGTCGCCGCGTCCTCATCGAGTCATGATCGTGACGAGATTGTCGAGACACGCATTCCACCCGTGCTCGTGACGCCCGCGGCTCTCCGAATCGGTCAAGCCTTCGTGCCGAAGCACAACTTCCGTCTCCTTGCCGCGTTCGTGGAACTCGACGGTGACGACAGAATCGGGCATCGGACTGTCTTCCCACTTCCACGTATACACGAGCCTGGATGGCCGATCGATCGTACGGTAAACTCCACCCACGCGATGCTCGGCACCATCGGGTCCACGCATGACAATCCGATAGCGGCCGCCGACACGGAGATCCACCTCCGCCGTCGGCGTCATCGGCGACGGCGCGCTCCAACGGTCGAGCTCTTTCGCTTGCGTCCACGCTTCGAAGACGCGCTCGCGGGGCGCGGGGATCGTGCGCCGGATCTCGAGCGTGGCTTCGGCGCGCTCTTCTTTCTTTGCGGCGGTGGCCATGAGCGTTCCTCCCTTGTCGATGCTTCGCCTGACGCGCCGCTCGCGGCGAGATACGCCGAGAGCTGATCCAACTGGAATTCCCAGAAGCTGCGATAGCGCTCGATCCACGCCGACGCGTCGCGCATCGGCGCCGCGACGAGCGTCGTCCGCCTAGCGCGGCCCTCGCGGCGCACACGCGCCAGCCCCGCGCGCTCGAGCACGCGAATATGCTTCGACACCGCGGGGAGCGACATCGCGAAGCGCGACGCGAGATCGCTGATCGTTCGCTCGCCGGTCGCGAGGCGCGTGATGATCGCACGCCTGGTCGGGTCCGCGAGCGCGGCGAACGTGTGATCGAGGCTGCTGGCGTGGTAAACCATGCGGTTTAGTATTACGCCGCCGCGGCTTTTTCGCAAGCGCTTCGGTCGCTTCGCACAGGATGACAACTACTTTCCCGCGGCACGAGCCGCGTCGGCGAGCATCCGATCGAGGGCCGTGCGGTCGTACACGTGCCCCCGCGTGAACACTGCCGCGATGCGATGAGCGCTCTCGATTCGCACCAGCGGATCCCCGTCGAGCAAGACGAGATCGGCGAGCTTTCCCGGCGCGACCGTGCCTAACGAATCGAGCGCGCCAAAATACCGCGCCGGCTCGTACGTGGCGGCGCGAAGCGCGGCAGCCGGTGTGAGTCCGCTGCGCACGAACTCGAGGATCTCCTCGTGCAGCCCGAAGCCCGGCGGACTGTTGCGCATCGGTGCGTCGGTCCCCGCAAGCAGCGGCACTCCCGCCTCGTGTAGCGCTCGCACCAGCTCGTGCCGCTTCGCGAACATGCGCTGCCCAAGGATCGTCGCGCTCGCCGGTAGCTCGGGCGGCGGATCGAAGATCGCGACCATGTACCGTTGCAGGCTGTCCGAGAGAAATCGCGCGAGCGAGTCGCCCGGGACGTCGTGGCGCGGCAGCACCGCGAACTCCCACGCCGGCGTCATCGTTGGCGTGACCCACGTGCCGTTCCGCGCCAGGTGTTCGTACACCGCGCGCTGATCCCGTGATGTGCAACTATTGAATACGATCCGTCGCAACGGATCGGCGGCGGCAAATGTCACCGACTCCGCTGGCGTGCACACGTTCACGAAGCCGAGCAGATGCTCCAGACTCCGCTGGCCGGAGTCGGACGCCTCCTCGACAGTCACGTTGCGCGAAAGATGACCGGCGAGGGCGAGATGTTTTGCTCGCGCTTCGCGCGCGGCGGCAAAGAACGTCTCGCGCCGCAGCGCGCTGTGCACCTTCACAAAGTCGACGCCGAGCACGGAGAGTGAGTCGACGGCGCGGCGCGCGTCCTCGGGAGTGTGTACCTCGATGTGCGCGATCGGCGAATCGTGTCCTTCGAGATAAGGACCCGCGGCGACGATGCGCGGTCCAACGAGCGTGCCGGCCGCGATCTGCCGCCGCCAACCATTAATGAGGGCGAAATCGCCACCCATGTCGCGGACGCCCGTGACTCCGTTGGCGACGTAAAGGCTCAACAAAGCCCGTCCCGTTGGAACGGCCGTGTGGACGTGCATGTCCCAGAGGCCGGGGATCAGCCACTTGCCCCGTCCGTCGATCACTCGCGCGCCTACTGGGACGTTGGTCGATGCGGCTGGGCCGACGGCGGTGATCCGTGGGCCGACGATTACGACCGTGACGTCGCGCCGCGACGTCTCGCGTTCGACATCCACCACCGTCACATGGGTGATGGCGACGATCTGCATGGCGACCACGAGTGTCGTGAGAATCACGGGCAGAATATGCGCTTGGCCTTTTCGCCCCGGAACCAGGGCGTGAGTCGCAACGTAGTGGGCCGAAGCGGTGTCAAACCGATCGTGACCGGGATCACGCTCCGCGGGGATCTCCGGCTTTGTTCGTCCCTTAGACCAGACTTGCATGCTGGGTCGACGCCTCCGGATCGTGGCGCTCGCCGCGATCGCGTTGTTCGTCGTCGCTTCGTTTGTCGACGTCGATGAACCATGGTTCGCGATCTGGGTCGCCTTGCTGGGTGCGGCGGCTGTGTTGCCGGGGCTGGGAGTGCGAGACCGCGGGAACGAGCGGCCAGCGTACTTTCTCGCGCTCTTCGCCGCAGTCTGGGTCTTCGCGGTCAACAGCTACTACGTCGAGATCCAACGGCAGCGGAGTGAGCGCTTCGACGTCGTTGGCGTTCATCTCACTCCGCCGCGCTCGGGTATTTTCCGCATTGGCGCCGGTGATCTCAGCGCCGATGGGAGCGTCCCGGACTCGCTCGACGTCCGCTTCGAGGCCTCTCCCGACGTCGCGCAGCGTTGGGCGGTGACGCTGCGTCGAGACCGTGCGCGACACGGCGTCGTCGTCGACAGCATGGAAGGGGTCGAGTCGCTGCAGCAGAAGCGCGACTGGAGTCGATCGCCATCGCGCCAGTTGTGGGACCGTGTCGTGCGCTTCGATCCCGCGTGGGTGCAGCTCTGGGGCGACGAGCTCAGTCTCTCCTCGCCAGAGGTGAACGCGATGGCGGCGCGTGCCGGCGGGCCGACTCATCATTTCCGTCTCATCGAGTCCAGCGACGGCCGCTTTCTCGAATGGAACGGTGAGCGCGCGACCCTCGTTCTTCCCGACTCCTCCCCCGCGCTCGAGGTCCTCGGAAGGCGCCTAACGAGAAAGCTCGGCGAGGGGCTGCCACTCCGCGAGCTCTCGTGGACGCACGTCCCCGACACGAGTGCCGCCCGCGACCTCGTGTTGACACTGATCTACGAGCCGCAGGCGCGACTGAAGCCGCTCGAGCGCTGGGGCCTGGTGCCGCCTCTGCTCTTTCGCCTGGCATCACGTGACGGCGAATGGGTGGTCACGAAAGCCGACAAGCCAGCAGTCGAGCGACCGTTCCTCACGATGGGCGATACGGTGCGAGTCGTGTCACACGGTCGGCGATGGTCCTTCGTCCTCGCCGATCACTCGCGCGGACCGAACCGCGATCCGGGCGTGGCCGTGCGCTTCGTTCGCGGCCCCGACCCCCGTCTCGGCTGGCTGCCCTCGGACGAAGTCTGCGGCACGCAACGACGCTGCACGCTCGTGTCGTCGTCACGGCTTCCGCCATCCGTGCCGCACTTCTACCTCGGCGCCTTCGGCCTCGACACGACTCGTTATGCATTCCTCGGCCGCGTGCGCATGGTGAATGACCGAACGGCGCAGGTCATCGCATCCGACAGCGTGTACACGGCACCGGTCGATTCGGTGATGACGGTTTGGGCACGCTCGGCCGATCCGCGCCGCACGGCGGGATACTTGTTGAGAATTCACAAGGTGGCGACCGGAGAGATCATCAACCTCAATCTCACGTTCGCTGGCCTGGCGCTCCTGATCACGGGCGCGTTCCTGCTGCTCGGATCCGATCCGCGAATCAGCTCGGCGGCGCTCAGCGCCCGTCCGTCGACGGCGGCCGCGTGGACGCTCGCGAACCTCGCGCTCGTCTTCCTCGGCGTCCGGCTCGTGCTCGGTTATCGCATCACGTATGCGACCCCGTATTACGAGCGCGGCGCCGACTCGGCGGTCGGTGCGTGGATCGCGACGATTGTCGGCACGGTGATGCTACTCGAATGGAGCACGTGGGCGCCGCGCGTCGTCAGGTTCATGCTCCGCGTCGAGGATCGTGCCGCGCGAATCGTCGCGGGCCTGCGCCGCGAACCGGCGACCGGCTACACCGGCGCGGTCGCCGCCGCGAAGCTCCCCGATCAACGCACGACGGCACTCGGGCTCCTGTTCATGCTCATCGGGTTCGGTGTGCTTGGCGTGCTCCGGCCGTCAGCGGTGGTCGGCGCGCTGCTCGTCGTGTTCGTGGCGATGCTGGCGTGGATCGGCGTCGAATACCTGCGGCCACAGCGTCGCGGACGTGAGCCGGCGACCACACCCGCGGAAGTGCTGCGCGCCGACCCCAGCGACGACGATTGGGCTCGCCGCGCTGCGATCATCATCGCGGCGTGCGGTGTTCCCCTCAGTGTGATCGCCCGACAACTCGCGGTGTTCGCGACGGTCACGCTGGTCGTGCTGTACGCGATCGGCCTCCTGCTCTGGCGACTGAAGCGTGGTGCACTCGGCCGCAGCGACGTCGCGCCGAGGCTTCGTCTTGGTGCGCCCCTCCTGACGCTGGCGCTTCTCGGTGCGCTGAATTTCGTCGTGCTCGTTAGGCGACTGGACGGACCGACACTGCTCTTCGCCGCGCTCTTCTTCCTCTTCCTCCTGATCGTTCGCAACGGGCGCGACGCCGGTGTCTCGTTCGCGTTGGGCAGGGGCCGGGCGGCGATTGCCGTGCTCGGGATTCCACTCGCGGCCACCCTCCTCGCGACGCGCGCCGACTTTGGCCTCGGCCTGGTGTTCAGTCTGCCGCTCGTCGTGACGTTGCTGCTGGCGATGGGACTCGCGTACCTGCCGCGTAGCGTGGCGGCGACGTTTGCGGTGATCATCGCACTCATCGTGGCGCTCGCCGAGCCTGTGCTCCGTCCCCACCTCACGACGCTGCAGCACGCCGATTCTCCGGCGGCGCGATCCGCGGCGTTCGCCGATCTCGGCGGCCCGTTGCGTCACTGGCCGCTCACGGCGGATCCGGTGATCCGGGCAGTGGTGCGCGGGCTTTCAGCAACGCATCCGGAGCTTCTCGAGCGGGTGCTCGTGAGTGCCGCGCCCTCCCCGGAGCGCGACGAGATCCTGCGCTCGATGGAGCAAGCGTGGGGTGGACGAGCGTACGCAGCCTCTGGACTGTTCGGCGAAGGGCTCGCTGGCCCGACCGTGATTGGACGCGGCGTACCGGTTCCGATCTCGTACGCCGAGAACACCTTCTCGGTCTACGTGTTGTCCGAGCACGGCTTGTTAGGCGGGATCGCTGTGCTCTTGCTCTACGTGTGGGTCGTGCTCGTCGTCGTGCTCTACACGTGGCGAGTGTCGCGTGGTGAGAAAGATGGCGCCACGCGTCAACCTTCCGACGACAGCCCGCTCGCTGTCGTCGTCGGCGGTGCGTTGATGCTGACGATTCCCGCGGCGTACGTGGCGGCGTCGAATCTGGGCATTGTGCCGCTGACGGGACAGAACATGCCCTTCCTTGGACTCAACGCCTGGAGCGACGTGTCGTTCGTCAGCGCGATAATCTCGGCGATGGTTGTTGCCCTCTGGCGCGCCGAAGGCAAGCAGAGGGACGCATGACGACTCCGAAGACACAGTTTCCAATCGCGAGGAGCGAAGCTTTCGCGCCGCTTGTCGAGGTCCACCCGGAGGCGCCGGCGAAGCGCGAAGCACGATTGCCGTCGTCGGCACAGGTCGGACTCATCTTTCTGCTGCTCACCGTGGTCGGCTTTGTCGCGTTAGGCGCGGTGCTCCCGCATTACACGCTCTCGAACACGGCTCGCCACGGCCTCACGTACGACACGCTCTTCGCCGAACTTCACGATGCACTGATCGACGAGCCGGATCGTCCGCTCCGTCGTGCGATTCGTGCCGTCCAGGTCGACGCGCTCGTTCCAGCGCCTAACGGGTACACCGTCGTCACGTACGACACGCTCTCGGCGGATCCGTCGGTCTATCCGAGCCTCGAGGCAGGTGGGTTCCTCCACGACGAGATCGATCGCTTCAATGGCTATCAGCGCGAGCGCCTCGATGCCGTGCGCCGCGGACACCTGACCGGCGGCACGGTCATGGATCTGCGCGCCGCCGAGAACCCGTCGATCTTCCGCACCGAGATCCGGTCGCTCGACGATGCACGAGGTGAGCGGGACAGCATCGTGCTTGCCGAGCGCGCGGTGCCGTACGGTTTGCGCGTTCCTTCGCCATTCGACGCGGCACGGCTCGTCGCCGTGACGACGCGAGAATGGTCGCGAAGCCTCGGCTGGCTTTCAGCGAAGGGCGCGCAATCCGTGCGGTCGGCCGGCAAGGTGCCTGGAGTTCCGCCTTGTCCATTCCGCGCGGTGAAGGATTCCGTGTACGTCGAGTGCACGGCGCCCGGCTCACCATTCGCCCAGCTCGTGTTACGCTTTCCGGATCGCCTTGGCGAAACGGGCACCGCGACGCTCTTCACGGGCGAGCGGACACTCTACGACGGCAAGCAGCTGCCGTCGCGACGTACCGTGCCGATCGGCACTGGCGGAATGTTCCAGTTTCACTCGCGCGCGCTGTCCAGCGCGCGTCGGACGCGTCCCGAGCCGGTGATTCTCGAGTGGACGCTCGCCGGCACGTTAGGCGGCACGCAATGGATCAACGGCCGGATCCGCTGGGAGCCGAGCGTCTCGCGAACGTCGCCGCTCGTGAGGCAGCTTGCCAGCGCGGCTGGCTTCGGCGCCAGCGTCGAGCTCGAGGCGGGGCGGAACATCCCACTGAGCCTCGACGAAGGCCTCACCGACGACCTCCAGGCCGAGCTCGATGATTTCGCCGGGCATGGGAAGCATGGTCCGTCCCACATGCAGACGAGCGACCTCGCCTTCGCGACGGTCGTTCTCGCCTCGGCGAAGACCGGAGAGATCCTCGGAGTGGCGGAGTATGGTCCACCAGCAGCGAGTGGCGGCAGCTGGCTCCTCAAGCCCGTGAACGTTGGCTCGGCGATCAAGCCATTGCTCGCGGCCGCAACGTTGATGGAACGTCCCGAGCTCGCCACGCTCGAGGTGCGGAACGATGCGATGACGATGCACGACGTCTGGGGTTTGCCGTTGGGCAAGCCGTTCGAGTCGGGCGCTTCGTGTCCATTGGGTTGGATCGGACTTCGACAGTTTCTCAGCTGCTCGAGCAATCGATACTCGGCCTCGCTCGTGGCGGCGGCGCTCCAACCAGCGGCAAGCCGGGGTACGCCCGAGCTCGAGAGCGCACCCGGCGTCAGCTTCCGTCTCGGCGGCCAGACCCACGTCGGACAACGGCTTCATCTTCCGCTCGACCGCAATCATCAGATTCGCGCCGACACTCTCAACGGCAGCGCGCTGGCCGAGGGTCTTTTCACTCTCGACAGCCTGAACACGAGTCTCGAGCTGGCGGCGCAGCTCGGCCGCGAGGGACGCGACTCCTCCGTTTGGCTGCATCTTCGCGACGACCGCTTCAACCCGGTGCGCGTTCCGCTCGGCCTGTGGCCTGAGCAATCACGCCTGGCAATGATGCGTGGCAATCGGCCGGCGACGGCGCGGCAGCTCGCGATGTTCTCTGTCGGGGCGGCGGAAAACCGAGTGACGACCCTCGATCTCACACAGGCCTTCGCCCGCATCGTCACCGATCGTCGTTTCGCTCTGACGTTCGTGCCCAACTCCAGCGGCCAGGCATCTTTTCCGTCGCTGGAGCTGTCCAAGTATTCGTGGTACCCGGCCTTCATCGGCGGGCTGCACGACGTCGGTACGACTGGAACGGCAAAGGGAACTCAAGCTGCCATCGCGCAGCAGCTCAGCACGAGCCTGCTGTTCTTTGGCAAAAGCGGCACGCTGAATGCGCCGCCACACGTGCGCGTTCTCCGACGCACCGACACCGTAATGGTGAACGGCGCGCCGGTGACGCGTCCCCTGACGTTCGTGGATACGGTCGTCCCGCCCGTGGTGGCCAAGACGCTGCTTTTTGCAATCGGTGCGAAGTACTCGCGCTCGGGTAAAACGTTGGACACTGGGAAGGTGAAGCAGCAAGAAGGAAACGGCGGCGCGATCGATTGCGGTATCGTCGGAACGATCTACTTCCGGCTCCGTCGCAATCCACCGCACGTCGAGTCGCTGGCGACGGATTTCGCGAACGAGCGCCTCTGGCGCTTGCTCCGGAAGGACTGGCAACGGCTGAAGGTGTGTTGAGTGTACGGCGGAATACCTCTGAAATCGTTCATGCGCAATCGAGTGTGGCTGCTGCTCGTCGTTGCTGGTCTGGCCGCATGTAAGGACGGCCATCGCTGGCGCAGTGTGCTTCGTGACTACGCGAGACCGGACACGGTCGAGCGGCTGCACGTCATGCTCGACGGCGAGCGCGCTCGCGGCGATACGGCGCGCAAGCTGAACCAGGAGCTCGCGCAGAAGAACGAGTACCTCCTCGCGCAGCTCAACGAGCTCTCGAGCATCGTCAACGAGATCGACCGAGATCTGGGGGGCCCGCGCGGTGGAGCGGTGCGCCCGCTCGTGCCTAACGGCGAGCTTGGCGACAGCGCCAGCGAGCGCGAGGTGCTCGAGGCGAAGCGGGAGCGAATCGCCGCGAATCTCGGTCGCCTAACGACGAGGCTGCGAACGAGCGACAGTCTCTGGCACGCCGCGGTCGCGAGCGACAGCGCCTCGCGGCGCGAGTTGGCATCGTCTGCCGAGACGCTGGCGATGTTTCGGACGCTCGCCGAGAATCGCGCCGTGCAATTCGCCGCGTTCGAGCAGAGCATCGACAGCCTGCGGGTCGAGAACCGCGCGCTGGCCGACGATCGCGATCGCATGCGAGACAGTCTCTCGCGACTCTCGGCGCGCGTGGGTCGTGTGTATTACGTCGTCGGCACTCGCGACGAGTTGCTTTCTGCCGGCGTGATAAGGGAGGTCACCGTCGCGAAGAAGTCCTGGCGAGGTTGGCAGCGAGAGAAGCAGCTACTGCCGTCGCGCGACGCCGACCTTTCGCGTCTCGCGGCGATCCGTTCGGCGTTCGGGTCAATTGCGACGTCGAACGACGACGAGGCGGACGTCGAGCAGCAGGGCTCGTCGTCGCGCGCTCCGGAGAATGGCGAGTTTCGCGAGCTGGACCGCTATCGCGACACCGTTCTTGCGCTGCCCGCCTTGCGGCACGGACGTCTGCGCGTGATTTCCGCGCAGGACATGAAGTACGCCGACGGCGTCGGCCGTGATGGACGCCTCAACTCCGACGACAATCGGCTGCACGTCACTGAGCCCGAGCAATTCTGGGAGGGCGGTCGGTATCTCGTTTTGGTCGTCGAGCGCTAGCCGGCCTGCGGATTGCGCGTTAGCTACTCAAACCTGCAGAACGGAGTGTCAGCACATGTCGGAACGCCGCAAGACTCACAACGGTCGCGATGTAGACGGCCACTTCAAAGTGAAGCAGACGGACGTCGAAGACACACTCGAGGATCCGTCAGGCGAGGATTTCATTCGCGACGACATTCGACTTGGCGGCGCGGTGGCTGATACCGGCCCGCAGGCGGGCGCGAGCGGTGAGCACGTCGAGCGCCTCATCGACGAGAACAATTATGAGGTCGATCACCTTGTCGGGCGGGACCGCGACTCGGCTCCGGATAACACCAAACGGCGACGCCGCAAGCCGAAAGGGAGTCGCTAATCGGCTCACGGACTCAGTGTTCCCTGTCGCCATGATGCTCCTGAGATGGCGCTTTCGGGGCTGTCCGTAGTTATCCCGAAACGCGCGCGGCGTGGTTGCATGGCGCACAAAGATGGGGTACCGTACCAGTTCGTCCATTGGGAATCGGGCCCGTGCACTTCTATTCGGCGCCGTGGGAAGTGGTGGAGGGAGACGTCGCGGGCTGCGGCCCGCGGCTTTTCCTAACGGGCACCAAGCTCCTCACGGGAGTTTGGGACCGTCTCGTGAGCGAGGCCCGACAGAACGTCTTCGGCAACACCGAACAACTCGACGCCGTTAGCTGGCCCGCCTTCGAGCACGGAATTCGAGCTCTCGCGCCCGTCTCGCTGCGCGAGCGGCTCGTGTGCCTCCTGTCGCTCGATACGCTCGCGGATAGCTCCCGGCTCAGGCTCTACTATCGAATAATGCGCAGCGACGGCGAGCCCGTCGCGTGCGCGTTCATGGCGATCGCCTGTGTGCAGAAGGCCACGGGCAACTCATCGGCCGTGCCGCAGCCGCTGGTCGACCTCCTTGCCAACCGTGGCGATTTTCGCGAACGCGATCGATCGCCGTCGTTTGTCGAGCGAGCGCTTGTGCTTCCTGATGCCGAAGAATCGCTCTTCCCCGACGACGTCCGTGCCCTCGCCATCGGAGTGGCGATGCAGAGCGCGGCTGCGGTCACCCAGCGGCGAACGCCGACGACCCCACTTGCGATTCCGGCACTCGGCGAATTGCCGGTGCCCGAGGGACGCACAGCGTTCTTCTTCCCCGATGCGCCGTCCTACGACGGGCGATTGCTCTGCGAGTTACGTGCGTACCTACCGTATCTCGCCGACTACTTCGATGAAGCTGAAGAGGTTTCGCGTCGCATCTTCCGGCAGTCATTTCTGCCGCTAGTCGACATGGACGCGATCGCGCTGCACGATCAACGGCTCGAGCGGTGCCCCGAGCTCGCGCACGTCGGCGTCGTACTCACCGGCGTATTGATCGCGGAATCCCTGAAGGAGCACGGCATCCAGCCAGATGCGTTGATTGGCGATGGCTTGGGCGAGCTGGCCGCGTTGGCGGTGGCTGGCGCAGCCGATCTTTCCACGGCTCTGCGACTCGCGGCTCAACGCGCCCTGGCCGCACGGCCAACGAACGCCGACGGAGAGTCTCCGACGGCAGCCGAGCAGTTCAAGACGGCGTTCGAGGAAGTGCGATTCGTGGCGCCGGGGCTGCCGATCGTTACGCTCCGGTCGCGCGGATTATTCGCCGATCGCGCCGAGGACCGGTCTGGGTCGTTAGGCAATGCGCGGGGCGACGCCGACCTCATTGCCGCCGCGTGGGGCGCGGGGTGCGAGCACGTCATCGAGTGCGGTCCGCGTGGCTTCCTGAGCGCCGGCGTTCGCGCTCCGGTGCCGGCGCTGACCTTCACGCCCGAGTCACGTTCTGACGCGCGGCGAATCCTGACGAGTGAATAGTGGCGCGTGGGCGCCACCCCCCATTCACTGGACGAAGGACTCGACGACTTCGACCGCACGTCGCACATCCGCGTCATTGTTCGCCAGACCTAACGACGCTCGCACTGCTCCAACGGCCACGCCGGCGTCGCGCGTCATGCATTCGGCGAACTGGGGTATGGTGAATCCGCCTTCCGAAGCAACACGCAGACATCGCGCGGCCGACTCGCCGTCGAAACCGAACGCCGCTTCCGCAGCGCCCGGATTGCAGAAGCAGCCACCGCGCACGGCGACGCCGCGCGCGCGCGCGCGCTCCTCGACCACCCAGTATGGCACGACGCGACCATGGCGATCGAGAACGTTGAACGCCACGGTGCCGCCGCGTCCGGCCGATCCCGTTGGCCCATAAATCTGCGCGGCGGGCGCTCCATCGCGGTACGTGATGCAGCGCAATGCGACGAGCAGCTCGTTCGTTAGGCCTCCAATGTGCGCCGAGAGACGAGCCATGCCAACCTCGGCCAGAAGATCGAAACCCGAAGCGAGCGCCGCCGCCCCCAGGAAGTGTGGAGTTCCGTCCTCGAAGCCGCCGGCCGCGGGCAGCAACGAGTGCACGTCGTTCTGAACCGAGACGTACTCGATGGTCCCGCCCGAAAACCAGGGTCGCCGCAGCCGCGCGAGCGCATCACGCCGCGCCACGAGCGCACCAAGGCCAGTGGGGACGCCGAACAGCTTGTAAAACGACAGTACGACGAACTCCGGACGATGCGCGCGCAAGCTGAGCCCACAGCTCGGCAAGAAGGCGGCAGCGTCGACGAGGACTTCGAATCCAGCATCCTGCGCCGTCTCGATCAGCTCTAGCGGATGCCTGACGCCGCTGAAGTTCGACTGCGCAGGGAATGCGAAGAGTCTTGGCCCGCGCGCTGCGCGGAATCGTCCGAGCACGTCCGAAGAACCATCGAGCCGCAATTGCGCATCGAGTGGAACGTAGGCAATGCGAGCGCCGGCGCGACGTGCATACTCGCGCACCCCGTTGAGTGAGTTGTGATTGTCCGCCGAGAGGACGTAGCCGCTTTCGCGCGTGAACGGATAGCTCTCGGCGACTAGCTTGACCGCGCCGGTCGCGTTCGCGCTGAAGCAGACGACGTATTCCGCTGCATCGGCTTCGAGGTGCGCGAGCAGAAGCGCTCGTCCCGCGTCCAATGCCTGCGTGCTCCGTCGCGAGGGCTCGTTGTCGGCGTGCGGGTTCCCGTAGACGCCACGATCGAGCAGCTCGGTGTGCGCCTGCAACTGACGCGCGGCGGGAAGTGCACTGCCCGTGTAATCGAGATAGGCGAGCCGATTCTCGTCCAGTCGCCCGAATTCCTTTTGTCGAAGCGCAGCGAAGATCGGATCGGTGGCCGTGATCGCCGTTGTGAGTCGGTTCGTTGCGGTCAGCATCCGCGCCTTCGCACCTGAAGGAGCTTTGCCTCGCTACTCTTCGGTGGCAATTGCACGGCGGCGCGGTCACTCGCCGAATCAGCAACGGGAATTCGAATGGCGTCCTCGCTGGAAGGGCGGAGATCGCTTCTCGGAACACCGCCGAAGTAGCGGCTGAGAACCGCCGCTCGTTCGAAGGCAGCTCGCGCCGCAGCCGTCGTATCCGCGAGCGTTGGGTTCATCACCTGATCGAGCCACTCGTACAAACCACCGCGCAGAAAAAACACCTTTCGGTAGCCTAACGCGCGAAGGAATACCCAAGCCTGCGCCGCGTGCGTGCCGCCCTCGGAGTAGAGCACGATCGTTTCGTCGCTCCGAAAAGGCGCGCTCGCGAGTGAATCGAGGGACAGGTGCTCCGCACGCGGCACGTGAAACGTCGCGTAGTCCTCGGCTGAACGGACATCGACGACACGCAGGCCCGCGCGGCGCTCCTTGATCCACTGTGCCAACTCGAGCGCGGTGACGTGATCTTCCTCGCGCGACACGGCGCGCGCGAGCGAGGTGACATCGATCGAGGCATGTTGAGACGAGTACGGACTCCCAGCCAGCGGCGCGAGCACGGCGAGGACGATCGCAATCACAGCAAGCCAGCGTGTAAGCCGGCGACTGCGATCCACGGTCACGCTCCGACGCCCTCGGCAACTGGCGTCTCGCGTAAAGCGTTACGCGGCGCGGACAACTTGCTGTGCGTTGCAAACCGCCCTTCGATCCATTCCGCGCCGCGGAAGCCGCTGATCGCAACGAGAACCACGATCAGCACCGCGACACCATGCGATAGATGGAAGACTTGCGGAAGCGTGAACGCACCGCGGGGCGTCGCTTCGTAGAACGTTTGCAGCGACGGAAAGAAGAGTCCCGTCGCGAGCACTCCCGACCACATTCCCAGCACGACGGCCGCTCCGTCGAGACGTCCGGTGACCGCGGCGACGCACGACGTCCCCGGACAGAGGCCGCCGAGCGCGAAGCCCATGCCGAAGATCAAGCCACCGACGAGCTGCGGCAGGATGTACGTCTCGGGCACGTAGACTCGCGACAGATCGAGCACGCCCAGCCGGCCGAGCCAGAAGAGTCCGAGCATCGCCGTCACGATCGCGCTGAACATCACCTTGAAGACGGTAAGATCGGTGAGATAGAACTGGGCTGAAAGCTTGCGCGCGCTCCCCATTCCCGCGCTCTCGAGACACCATCCGAAGGCGATGCCGATGACGAGCGCGGCGACAAGCGCGCCGCGTTCGCCAAAGTAACCGAGCTCGAAGTAGGGCGCGGTCATATCCAGGCCCGCCGTACGAGCGGTGCCACTGCGTACGCGGCCGCGAACGCACCGACGATGAACAGCCAGCTCCCAACGCTCAGCAGCGCGCCGCCCGTGAGCGCCTGTCCGCTCGTACACCCGCGCGCGAGGACGGCACCGAGCCCCATCACGCCACCGGCAACGAAGGCGGTCGTTAGGCGAGCCCGGTTCGAGAAACGCGGACCGCGCTCGATGTCGACGCGAAGACGACCGGCAACGAGCGCGGACAGGAAACCGCCGATGGCCACGCCGACGATCTCGATCAACAGCCAGTCGAGCCACGGTCCGCCGCCACCGAGGTACCGCGCGAAGTACGGATTGGCCCGTGCATGACTGGGCGCAACCGAAGAGACGACTCCGGCGGCGCTGCTCGCGAATGCTCCCGACGCCCCCAGGCCTCGTCCCATGACGACGAACGCGGCGAGAAGCACGAGCCCGAGCCCGACGCCGGCGAGGTACGGGTTCGAGTACGGCTTTGCCAGGCGAGAGATCACGGATTGCCCTTCTGCTGCGACTGGGTCTCGACGGGGTATGCATCGGCGGGGGTTTGGCGCGACCAGTCCTGGAAAGAGCCATCGTAGAGCAGCACCGGATGACCGAGCGAGCGGGCGGCGAAGAGCATCGCCGTCGCCTGCTGGCCAATGTGGCAATACCCGACGATCGTGTCGCCCGGCTGCACGCCGGCCTTGGCAAAGAGCGCCGCCAAGTCGTTAGGCGACTTGAGGAGCAGGTTGTCGTACGTGACTTCCGTGAACGGAACACTCTTCGCGCTCGCGATGTGACCCGCGCGCTGCTGTGCGCCATGCGTGCTGCCTTGCTGCACGCCGTCGTAGAACGACGCGTCGCGTCCATCGACGATCGAGACGCCGCTCTTGCCGATATGGCCCTTCACGTACGCCGCGTCGACGACGATCGGCTTGACGTGCAGCGCCGCGAGCGACCCGGTGCGCGGAACGGGCTTCTGGTCTGTCACCTTGTTGCCGGCGCGCACCCAGGCGGGCATGCCGCCGTCGAGGAGGGACGTCTGCGCGCCAAGACCGGCGTAATCGAGCGTGAACACCACGCGCGTCGACGGGGATACCCAATCGCTGCCATAGTAGATGACGATGCGCGAGTTGTTGGAGATGCCGAGCTTCTCGAGGCGCTCGCGGAGCGACTCCACCGGCGGCATCTCGAGCATCAGATCTCCCTGTGTGTGGCCGGAGACGGAGATGTCGTCCAGGCTCACGAACCGTGCGCCCGTGATGTGCATCGAGTTGTACTCGCCGTCGCTGCCGACATGGAGGAGGACGAGGTTGGGGTCGTGGAGATGCTGGGCGAGCCAGGAGGTGCTGACGAGCATCTGGTCGCGCTGGGCGTGTGCCGGCAGCGCGGCGCCTAACGATATTGCGGCAGCGAGGATGACGAGCGAGCGAGTGCGCACGGGTTGCTCCGGTCGGAGGTTGTCGTGCTTCTACGCTAAAGAGGCGGTCGCAGGACAGGTGACCGAACGGTGCTCGAGATGTGTAGGAACTGTAAACGAGTCTGAGATCGAGAGGGGCGCGTCGAGAGGGGCGCGTCGAGAAGGGCGCGTCGAGAAGGGCGCGTCGAGAAGGGCGCGTCGAATGGAGCGACAAACTACCGAGCTGTCAGGCTGCAGCCTCCAGCTCTGAGCCTGAGCGCTCAGCTTCGTGCTCACAGCTGGGCCGCTCGAGGCTGACAGCTCGGTCGTTTCAACGCCCTATTCGACGCGCCTCTCTCGACGCGCCTCTCTCGACGCGCCCTTCTCGACGCGCCTCTCTCGACGCGCCCCTCTCGACGCGCC
>DASXKV010000047.1 GCA_036496605.1 Gemmatimonadaceae bacterium
GCACTACTGGCAAACCTGTTCGCGCGGGCGGGCCGAACGAACGAGGCGCAGCGGATCCTCGTCGGCTTGAGACAGCGTGCGCAGCACCAGGGTGAGCTCGCCGGCGAGATCGCGGTCGTGTATGCCGGACTTGGCGACAGGAAGGAGACGTGGGTGTGGCTGGAACGGGCACGTAGCGCCCACACGCTCGTCCTCGACGATGTCCCGCTGATACTCGACCAGCTTCGGCCGGATCCGCGCATCGATCTCTTTCGCCAGGAGCTGGGACTTCAGAATCGGTAGCGCGCCGACAATGGAAGCTCGAACCCGATGATGATCGGACGGTAAGCCCAGTTCTCGCGACTCAGTCTGTGCGCAATGCGACGGTCGGGTCTACTCGCGTAGCACGAAGCGCCGGGATGCAGATCGCAACGGCTGCCGTCGCGATCAGGGCGATCGGGACGACGGAAAGGTCATCAGGTCAGTCGCGCTGACACCAAACAGCAAACTCGCCATCACGCGCGTCAGCGCGACAGCACCGAAGAGTCCGACGACGACGCCGACGACCGTCAGCTCCATGCCCTGCCGCAGCACCATCAACAAGATGCCGCGCCGTTCCGCGCCGAGCGCCATGCGCACGCCGATGTCGTGAGCGCCTTGGGCGACGAGATTCGAGATCACAGCGTAGACGCCGACGATGGCGAGCAAGAGCGCGAAACCTGCGAACGCGCCGAGCACGCCTTTCCCGGCGTGTCTTCGTCGGGCAGGAACAGTCGGCCGCGCGCGGCCTTCGCGCCAAGTATGTGAAACAGGTTCGACGACGTCTTGAGCACCTCGACCCGTTGAGGTTCGGGAAAGGGAGGCTGACCGCCGCGACCAATCATAGTCCCGACGCGTCCCTGTGAGATCGACAGCTCGGAGAACGATCGATTCTCGTTCTTGACGTCCATGTACTCGCCCGGCGAGGGCCAGTCCTGGGGGATGTTGATACCGGGAGATCTGAGCCACAACACCGCGAGCCGATCTGGATCCGGATACGGGAGGGGCTTGAGCAGCAGAGCACTGACGACGCTGAAGATGGCCGTGGTCGCTCCGATGCCGATCGCGAGCGACACCACGATGACGAACGTCAGGCCGGGCGTTCGCCGGAAGGTGCGGAGGCGTATCGGACATCCTGCGGGAAATCGCTCATCGCTCGCTCTCTCTGTAGATGGCAGCCAATAGAGTAGACAAGTACTGCCGGACTGCCGTTAGGCTACTTGAGGGTGACGTTCGCGTTCGGAATGTCTCGATTGACCAGCGAGTCCACGTCGCCGAATTCCGGTTTCCTGGGGGCATCAAAGGGCCGCCAGAAGCCGTTGGGCTCCTCGGGCCCGAATGCGCCCATGTCGAGAGTCCCGTTGCCGTTGCGATCCTCGAACGCGCTGATCGCCCACCGGCCCGCGGGCACGTCGAAATGAAAGAGCGGCTCCTCGCCGGCGGCAATCCGGCGGGTCTGCGCTGGTCGCACGAGGAACCCGTCGGCCTGCCAGAGCGCGACGTAGATAACGTTCTTCCCGGAAGCTCCCACCACTCGGCCCGAAAGCTTGAACGTTTCCGAGAATGTGTTCAACGTCGCCGAGGCGCCGACGACTCCGACCAGTCCAATCGCCAGCAGCAGAGCTCGAAGTTTTTTCATAGCAGATGTCCGCAAGGTTGTGCGCTCTACGGAGAGAAATAGCGTTAGTGTCGGTTGCGAGGGACTGCGTTGAACGACGTGAGAAGAAAGCGACCACCGCGTGCGTCCGTTGCGGTGGCCGACGGCAATCGATCTGCGGCAGAACGTGATTGACCTGCTCGTGGTGGATTCTGTACAACGAGCGATGGCGGTCGCGCCCTTTGTGAAAGAGTTCGAATCATCACCGTCTCCTGGTGAGAAGTGATCGGTACGAACGTCGTTGTCAGCGCCACGTGCGGAGCAGTCATCGGTACTTGCGTACCCTGTTAACGGATGTCGTCGCTGCGTCCGTGGCGCGTGTTGCTCGGCGGTTGGCGGGCCGTGAGAAGTCACTGAAGCCAAGCGGTCGGCGCGCGAACGGCTCATTCGGATCGTCATCGCGAAGATCGTGTGATCGGAAGGCAGAGCGCGATCAACAGAACTGGTTCGAGGGTCTCATGTCGCGCTGAGCGGGGAAGGGAGACGACCGCCAGCGCCAGCGACACGACGCCACGTTGCAGCGGACAACGCCTACGCATGAGGCGAACGACTCTCCGCGTGAGCGGAACAGCTTTGAGCTCGAGCGGAGCAGCTATCCGTGCGGCCGGAACGCGTTTTCGTTCATGCCGAACGAACTTTCAACTCCGCCGATCATGGTTCCGTGCTAGCTGGCCGACCGTGAATTGGGCGGAACAACGCTCCTGTCGAGTGGACTCTGCGGACGGGCGAGCGGAACTCGTGTTACAGCGAGGAGAAGGTGCGCACCAGCAGCCGAACGACGCATGAGCGCGAGGAGAGCGACCGTCAGCATCAGCTATCCGAGCATCGCGCCTGGCGTGCGTCGTCGCACTGTCGCAATCACAGCGAGAGCGACGATGTCTCACCGACGATCCAGGCGCGGCTCGCGAGTACCAGTGACCTCACCGTTGCGCACGGGCGCCGGTGGACGAAGTCAGCTGTCGCGGCCGCCACGCGCGCGGACTCGGCCCTACCAACCCTTTGGCGGATCCGCTGATCTAACCAGTGGTTCCGGCGCGACCGACCCGATTGGGACCTGTGTAACCCGGTGGCGGCTCGTTGCGTACGGACGACGTCTTGTCAGTGTATCCCGGAGGCCCGGAATGTCCTTTTTGAAGCGGCTCTTCTTGACGAATACCCCCGCGTCCAAGCAGCGCGTGCGTGTCTGCGTGGAATGCGGCATGCCCGTGGCCGAGCACAAGGACTGGTGCTCCATCCGCCGTGGGCAGGTGGAGATGGAGCGACGAAAGGCTGAGGGGGAGTAAGATTTGCTTCGTGCGCTGCTAGGCGTCATCGCCCCCGCTGCGCCACGACACCTGGGCCACCGCCGCTCACCGCGCGTTCAAAGGCACGCATGTTGTCCGTTACCGGCACCGCGCGCAGATGATAGAGATCCGACAGTGCGTTCCACGCACCGCCCGCATAAGTCCGCGCGGCGCGGTAGCCGGCAATGTGCGCCCAGGCGGCACTCTGAGCATCCCACGCGCCGAACGGGTACGCAAAGAAGTCGGGGGCGCGTCCGAGATGCTGCTCGATGTCTGCGCGGCTCATCGCCACCTCGTTATGCAGTGCCGCGTGATAGTCGGGGAGGGCGGGATGCGTTCTCGTATGTGAGCCGACCGTCATCCCGGCGGCCTGCAGCTCGCGCAGCTGTTCCCAGGTCATCAGCTTCCTGTCCTTACCGATCGGCGTGGTGAACACGAAGAAGGTCGCCGTCAGTCCGAAGCGACGGAGGATGGGAAAGGCGTGGCTATACTGGTTCTCCCAGCCGTCGTCGAACGTGATCACCACGGCGCGATTCGGGAGGGTCTCGCGCCCCTCGAGGGCATCGACGAGCGCAGCGAATGAGACCACATGGTAGCCGCCGTCCACGAGGTACCGCATCTGGGCCACAAACACCGAGTCGTCGACGTCGAACACGCGCTGCTCGGCGGTCTGCCCTGGATGGTGCGGCATCACACTGTGGTAGACGAGAATGGGGACTCGGAGCGAGTCCGCCGCCGGCGCAGTCGCAGCGCGCGACGCGTGGTGCGCCGCCGCGCTCCCGCCAAGGGTCAGCACGGCCATGGCGCCGAACCACGCGCGTACAGGTAGACGCATTCGAATCATAGGGTCCAGCGCCGGAGCGGTGTTGCTCGTCTCAGAGGACGAGCGAGCGGCGCTCCTCGTCTCGAGTCAACCATCAGTCCCGTAACACTTCGCTCGGGTCGAGTCGCGTCGCGCGCCGTGCCGGGAGCCAGCTGGCGAGCACGCCTGCCGTGCCGAGGATGGCCACGACCGCAGCGAACGTCAGAGGGTCTGAGGGAGCGACGTCGTACAGCAGGGACCGCAGCAGCTGCGTCCCCGCAAGCGCGGCGATCAATCCCAGCCCGAGTCCGAGCGCCGTCAAAGCCGCGCCCTGACCGACGACGAGTCGCAAGACGTCGCGCCGCTCCGCACCTAACGCGACGCGGATACCAATCTCGCGCTTGCGTTGCGAGACGGCGAAGGCCATGACGCCGTAGATGCCGAGGACCGCGAGGACGAGCGCCGCGCTCGCAAACAGGGTGAGCAGAAGCGCGCTGAAACGCGCCTGCGCCATCGCGTCACCGACGCGGGAGACAAGGGTACGAATCTCATAAACTGGCGCGGTCGGCGCGAGCTCATGAATCGCCGACCGCGCCGGGCTCGCAAGCGACGTTGGATCGATCGCCGTGCGCAGAAATACGATCGCGTTCGAGCGCGGCACTTGATAGTACGAGACATACGCGTCCGAGCCGGGCAGCGAGTCGATGGTGTTGAAGCGAACGTCACCGACCACGCCGATGACCCTGGCGCTGTCGAATCCCCCCATCCCGATCCCGATCGTTCTCCCGACGGCTGACTCGTTAGGCCACAGCCGCCGCGCCGCCGTTGCGTTGATGACCATGACTTTGTCGCGCCCGCGGTCGGCATCCGTGAGAAGTCGTCCAGCGATAAGCGGCACGCGCAGCGTTTTGAACCACTGCGGAGTGACGAACTCCACCCCGATGGGCGGTTCGCTGCCGGTGAGGTGTTGGGCCTTGGGGCGACCACCCGCCCAGGCCATGGTTCCCGAGCATCCACCGGTGAGCGGCGGGCAGTCGCCCAGCGCGACGCTTTCGACGCCGGGCAATCCACGGAGCCTCGTCAGGAGTGTTTGATAAAATGTCGTCAACGAGTCGCCATGGTCATCACTGGTGGTCGTGCTGACGCGAAGAGTAAGGACGTTGTCGGGCTGGAAACCGAGGTCCACCGCCATGAGCTTCGCGAGGCTGCGCACCATCACTCCCGACCCGGCAAGCAGCACGAGCGCCAGCGCCAGCTCGAGCACGACGAGCGTGTTGCGCGTCGTCAACCGCCGGAACATGCCGGCGCGAAGCGCGTGACCGGTGGTTCCATCCTTGAGCGCCGCCGTGAGTGAGGGGCGCGTCGCCCGATTCGCCGGAACGAGGCCGAATAGAATCGCCGTCGCGACCGTTGCCGCACCGGCGAAGATGAGCGCTCGCCAGTCGAGGTGGATGGTCGCGAAGTCCACCATGCCAAGGCCGCCGGCCCGATGCGTGCCGAGCGAGCGCGCCGGGTCGACGGCCGACAGGGCGCGTGCGCCCCACCACGCCACCGTCAATCCGGCAAGTCCGCCGAGGGCGGCGAGCAGCAACGTTTCCGTGAGCAGCTGCCTGACGAGACGGCGCCGTGCGGCGCCGATGGCGAGCCTAACGGCGATCTCGCGCTGGCGCGCCGCCGAGCGGACGAGGAACAGGTTCGCAAGGTTCGCGCACGCGATGAGCAGCACGAAGGCGACGGCGCCGAGCAACACGAGCAGCGAGCGCCGGATTATCGGGTCGACGCGAGCGCGGTCGAGGGGCTTCGCCGTCGCCCCCCAACCCGACGTCGTAATCCCGCCCTCGGGATACGCGTCGTTGGCGCGCTTGCCGAGCGTCGCGACATTACCCCGGGCACGCGCGGCGCTGACGCCGGGGGCGAGACGAGCGACCATAGTGAACTCGTGATACCACGCCTCCTTGGCATCGAACATGTAGGCGCGTCGGGCGCCGATGGTGAACCAGAAGTCGGCGTGTCCCGTGAGCCCGGCAAAGTGCGGCGGAAGCACGCCAATCACCGTGTACGGCGCGCCGTCGATGTCGAGCTTTTTTCCGAGGACGTTCGGGTCCGCGTTGAGTCTCGCCTGCCAGAAGCGGTCGCTGACGAGCACGACGCGCTTTCCGTTCGGCCTGTTTTCCTCCGCGAGGAAGTTGCGGCCCAGAGTCGGTTGCACGCCTAACGTGGGGAGGTAGTGCTCGTCGACGACCTCGCCCTGCTCGCGCGTGGCCATGTCCTGCTGGAGCGTCACGGTTTCGCCGGCAGAGAGAGTGAGATCGGAGAACACCCGCTGCGCGTCGCGAAACACTTGCGCCTTGAGATAGGACCACGGTACATCGTCGTGCGGCGCGCGGCCGTGCCTCGCCGGGACCGTGATGCTGACGAGCATCAACCGATCGGGTGCCCGATAGGGAAGGGGACGCAACAGCATCGCGTCGACGGCACTGAAGATTGAGATGTTGGCGCCGATGCCTAACGCGAGCGTGAGAATGGCAACGACGGTGAATCCGGGCGCGCGACGCAGCGTACGGAACGCGAAGCGAAGGTCCTGCGACACCGTGTCGAAGAATCCGAGGCCGGACATGGTGCGGCTCTCCTCCTTGTGGTACGTCGTGTTCCCGAACCGGCGCCGCGCTCGTGCGCGCGCTTCCGCGGTAGATAGCGATTCGCGCCCGGCGTGCCGTTGCTGCATCTCCTCGATCGAGAGATGGAAGCGAAATTCCTCGTCCATCTCGCGATCGTACGAGCGTGGGCGGGTGAAGACCCGCCATCGGTAGCGCAGCGCATCGAGGAGCGACATATGAAGAATCCCTACCTATCGATATGCAGGAATTCTACATATGGCTTCAGGGGGACGGCAACTCTCACTTCAGGCCGTTTGAAACTCGGCGCTGTCTGGGAGCTGGCTTCGGGATCCCTACTCGGACCGCAGCGCGATCGCCGGATCCACGCGCGTCGCTCTGCGCGCCGGAAGGTATGCCGCGGCCAACGCAACGAGGCCAAGGAGGAGACACGCCGCGCCGAGTGCGACCGGGTCCACCGGCTGGACCTGAAAGAGGAGTCCGGCCAGGACTCGGGAGGTGGCCAATGATCCGAGCAGACCAGCAGCACCGCCTAACGCGATCACCGAGAGCGCCCGACTGAGTACGTCGCGCCGAACGCGCTCCGGCCCCGCACCGAGCGCCATCCGCAGACCGATCTCGCGCGTCTCCTCACGCACGGTGAAGGTCATCACGCCGTAGAGACCAATTGCCGCCAGGAGCAGCGCGACGAGGGCGAAGGCACCGAGGAGAAAGCTGCTGAGTCGTGGCGTAGCCAACTCCGTGCCCAGCAGGTCGTCGAACGAGTGCGCATCCCAGATGGTGAGCCGCGGGTCGACTCGCGCGAGCGCGCGCTGCAGAAACGGGAGCACGGTGGAGAAGTTCGCGCTGGTCCGCACGGCCACCGTCGTCGTCCATCCGCCGAACTGCTCCGAGGGGAAATACACGGTAGGCGTCGCGACGCGGAGCGCGCGCAGATGCGCATCACCGACCTCGCCAATCACGATCCGCCAGGTCACGGTGCCGCGGGTGAGCTGGCCCACGCGCTTGCCGATCGGATTCTCCCCGGGCCAGAGCTCCTCGGCGAGGGCGCGACTCACCACGGCCACTGGCGGCGCGCGCTCGTCGTCCGACGCGAGAAATGCGCGGCCGCGGATGATTGGAATACCCATCGTACGAAAGAGCTCCGGGCCCCCGACATCGAGCGACACAGCTGTCGTCGTGTCCCTCGTCGAACCGCCTTCACGAAGGAGGCCGATGACCGCGAAGTCGGCGCCCAGAAACGGCCGCGCCTCGACGGTGCTCAGCGCCGTCACGCCGGGAGTTGCGCGCATGACGGGCAGGACCTCTCTGCCGAGCGCGGCGATTTTGGCGGCCGAGTCGTACGTGACCATGGGAAAGCTTACGCTGAAGACGGAGAGGTGGCTCGGGTTGAAGCCGAGATCGAGTCGCTCGAGTCGCTCGAGGCTGTGAATCAGGAGCCCGGCGCCGGCGAGGGTGACGACGGCAAGCGCGGTCTGTGCCGCGACGAGCGTTTGCTGAAGTCGGCGTCTCTGGCGCGTCCGGCCGCCGGCCCTCGTGTCGATGCGAAGCGGTGACGCCAGGCTGCCACGCGCCACGGCCAGGCCTGGCGCGACACCGAAGAGGAGCGTCGCCAGGAGGGAGATCAGCGCCGCCGTCAGGACAGGCGCGCCCGCGAGCGAGATGTCGTCCAAGCGCGGCAGTTGCGCCGGCGCCGCGGCGACGAGTGCGTGGAGCAACGCCTCCGCCGCGAGGAATCCCGCCACGCCGCCGAGGATGGCGATGACGACGCCCTCCGCGAGCAGCGCCGACAGAATGTCGCCAAACGAGGCGCCGACGGCGCGCCTAACGGCCAGCTCGTGGCTGCGAGTCGCGGCGCGGAGGAGGAGCAAATTGCCGACGTTGAGGCACGCGATCAGAAAGAGCAGCACCACCGCCGCCGAGAGGATCGCGAGGATCGTCGTCGAGCTCCCGAGGACCTCATCGGCGAAGGTGACCGCCTCGGCGCGAGTGACGTGGAACCGTCCGACATTGTGCGATCTGTTGAGAGTTTGCTCATAGGCGCGTTCCCGGAACGCGAGCCACTCGGAGCGCGCGGCGCCCGCCGTCGCGCCCGGCGCCAGGCGTGCCACCGTGATGCCGGCCATGGCAGGCCCGGCACGCGGGTCGCCTTCATACGTGTACCAGTCGTCGACGCCGAACGGGAAATCGAGGCCCGGGGGAGCCACGCCGACGATGGTGTACTCCGCGAAGTGGTAGTCCGGGTCCCACGGGTCGCCGACGTCCTTGCCCAATATCGTCGAGTCGCCGCCAAACTTCTCCCGCCACGCCCGATAGCTGAGCACGACGGCGTGCCGCAACCCCGGCGCGTCGTCCGCCGACCGGATCAGCCGGCCCAGGGCCGGCCGCGCGCCTAACATCTCGAAGAAGTTGCCGCTGATGGCAACGGAGCGGAGGGAATAGGTGACGTCGCCGACGATGCTGGGCGATGCGACCTGGAGCTCGCCGACGCCAGCCACGTCGCGCAGCGTCCGGGTCTCGCGGCGGAACGCCTTTCGGTCATCGGTCGAGAGCCACTGCAGCTCATTGTTGCCGACGAAGGCGCGGAGCACGAAGAGCTGCTGCTGGTTCTGGACCGGAAGGCGCTGGACGATCACCGTCCGCACGATCGTGGACATGGCGATCGCCATGGCGATGCCGACCGCGAGGATCGCGGTGGTCGTGACCGCGATGGCCGGCGACCGCGCCAGGCTGCGGAGCGCGATGCGCAGGTCGGAGCGAAAACGGTCGATCATCCGTGCCTCACCGGAGCGGAAGCGCTCCGAGCAGTGAAAACCGCAGCGTCACGGTCGTAATATGCATCGCAAGCGCGTCGTTCGGGACTTCGCGTCGTTCGGGACTTCGCGCCGTATCGGATCTCCCGCAGCCTTTACGCGCGATAGGTATGCAGCTACATATTATATCTTCCTACGTGTAGACGACTGCCTATGCCTCGCGATGACAGTAGTGGTGCCGGGCGCGGCCCCCTCGGCGCCGGTACGCTCGAAATGCTCATCCTCAAATCGCTCGGCGCGGCGTCGATGCATGGGTACGGCATCGCCCAGCACATTCAGCGGCTCTCGCGCGATGTGCTGTCCGTCGAGCAAGGTTCGCTCTATCCCGCCCTCGAACGGCTCCAGGCCAAAGGCTGGTTGAAATCCAAGTGGGGACCGACGCCCACCGGACGGCAGGCGCGGTACTACACCATCACGGCCTCGGGTCGCACGCAACTCGGCGAGAAGAGAGCGGAATACGATCGCCTCGCGCTCGCCGTCGCCCGCGTAATGCGCGCCTAAGAGAACCGAAGACCAACCGGAGACGTTCGCATGTCCTTCCTGGATGGGGTGCGATACCGACTTGGCGTGTGGCTGCATCCCACCCGACACGCCCGACAGATCGAGCGCGAGATGAGGCTGCACCTGGAGATGGATGCGGCCCAGCGGGAGCACGATGCTCCTGACGAGGTGACGCACGCCGACGCATGGTTCGCGGCCAAACGGCAGTTCGGGAACGTTACGTATCTGCAGGAGGAGGCGAGGCGAATGACGGCCAACGTGTGGCTCGACACGATCGAACGCGACCTCCGCTTTGCCGCGCGCAGCATGCGACGCGCGCCCGGATTCACGATTGCCGTCGTTGTCACGCTCGCACTCGGGATCGGCGCCAACGCGGCGATGTTCTCGCTCGTCGACCGGCTGCTCTTCCGGCCGCCGGCGCTCCTTACGTCGCCCAACCGCGTACACCACATCTACACCGCGCAGACTGTCCGCGGCAATGAGGCCATCGGCAGCTACGGCCCGTATGCGCGGTACGCCGATTTCGCGAAGTCGACGACGTCGTTCGACCTCACCACCGGTGTCGCGCAGGAGGATCTCGCGGTCGGCATCGGCGACGCCTCACGCGAGATGCACATCGGCATCGTCAGCGCGAGCTTCTTCAAGTTCTTCGACGCCCCGCCGGCGCTCGGTCGCTACTTCGGAGCCGACGAGGACACACCGCCTAACGGCTCGGCGGTCGCCGTCGCGAGCTATGCCCGCTGGCAAACGGAGTACGGTGGCAGCCGCGCCGTGCTCGGCACGAAGGTGCAGATCGGGTCGGTGCTCTACACGATCATCGGCGTCACGCCTCCTGATTTCGCTGGCATCTGGAGCAGCCAACCACCCGCCTACTACGTCCCGATCACGACCTACGGCGCTGCGGAGGCAGCCGCAAACTCCTCCCCCTCGGAGCACTGGTGGACGACATACCACTGGTACTGGATGGAAACGATGGCGCGGACCAGGCCGGGCGTGAGCGATGCGCGAACTAATGCGGACCTCACCCAGGCCTTCATCAGGAGCATCCAGGCGGAGCGTGGTGGAACGAAGGAAATCTCACAGGAACGTCCGCGCGCTTTTGTTGGATCTATTCTCAGCGAGCGCGGGCCGAACGCCTCAGGCTTCGCGAAGGTGGCGACCTGGGTTGGGGGTGTAGCGCTGGTGGTGCTCCTGATTGCCTGCGCCAATGTCGCGAACCTGCTGTTTGCGCGCGCACTGCGACGCCGGCGTGAGATCGCTGTCCGACTCGCGTTAGGCGTGAGCCGCGCCCGCCTGCTCTCGCAGCTCCTCACCGAGAGCGTGCTGCTCGCCATCTTCGGCGGCATCGTCGGGATACTCGTCGCGCAGTGGAGCAGCATCGGCCTGCGCGCCGCGTTCCTTCCGAAGGACGCCGAAATATCGGTCTGGCGCGACGAGCGGACGATTCTGTTCGCCGGCATCGCGGCACTCGTTACCGGGCTTCTCATCGGCGTTGCCCCGGTCGTGCAAGCGCGCCGCGCCGATCTCACCGGCGATCTCAAGGCGGGAGCCCGGGAAGGGACTCATCAACGCTCTCGATTGCGCATCGGCTTGCTCGTTATGCAGGGCGCACTTTCGGTGATTCTCCTCGTCGGCGCCGGGTTGTTCGTCCGTAGTCTGAACCAGGTGCGCAATATCCGGCTGGGCTACGACGTCGGTCCAGTGCTCATCGTCCATTTGAATATGCGCGGCGTGCAGCTCGACTCCGTGTACCAAGTCGCGCTCAGACAGCGCCTCCTACAAGCTGCGTTGACGACGCGAAGCGTCGTCAACGCGTCCTTTCAGACCGGGATTCCATTCTGGAGCACTTGGAGCGTCGGTCTGTCGGTGCCCGGCATCGGTGCTGTCGGGCGCCTCGGGCGCTTCGACGTGAATGCGGTCTCGCCCGGCTACTTCGGAACGCTGGGGACGCGCATCCTGCGCGGGCGGGGCATCCTCGGCACTGACCTGGAGCACTCGCCGTTGGTGATGGTCGTGAGTGAAAAGATGGGCAGCACGCTCTGGCCTGGTGAGGACCCGATAGGCAAGTGCGTGCGACTCGGTGTCCTCGACACGATACCGTGCCGCACCGTTGTCGGCATCGCCGAGGACATCAAGTCGCACCAGCTGAGCAACGAACCGGACATGTACTACTATCTGCCGGCGACGCAGTTCAACCCGAACCAGACCGGGCTCTTCGTGCGTGTGCGCGGCGATGCCGCCACTGACGCGGATGCCGTGCGCCGGTCTCTCCAACGCGAGATGCCCGCGCCGTCGTACGTCACGACCACGCCGCTATCGCAGGTGATCGGCGGCGAGACGCGCTCGTGGAAATTGGGGGCGTCGATGTTCTCCGCGTTCGGGCTGCTCGCGCTCGTGCTCGCGGCCATCGGTCTGTACAGCGTCATCGCCTACAACGTCGCGCAGCGGACGCACGAGATCGGTGTGCGCGTGGCGTTAGGCGCACGCGCCGGGGATGTGCTCAGGCTCGTGATCCTCGACGGCGTGCGCCTCTCGATCGTTGGCGTTGGAGCGGGTGGGGTGATCGCCTTCCTGGCGGCACCACGCCTTGCGCCGCTGTTGTTCCAGGAATCCGCACGCGATCCGGCGGTGTACGCCATCGTGGCGATCACGCTCGTCGCAGTCTCCGTCGCGGCGAGCTGGCTGCCGGCATATCGCGCATCCCGCATCGAACCGACGAGAGCACTGCGTCACGAGTAAGAAGGGCAAAACGGCGCGAAGTCCCGAACGGCGCGAAGTCCCGAACGGCGCGAAGTCCCGAACGGCGCGAAGTCCCGAACGGCGCGAAGTCCCGAACGGCGCGAAGTCCCGAACGGCGCGAAGTCCCGAACGGCGCGAAGTCCCGTT
>DASXKV010000048.1 GCA_036496605.1 Gemmatimonadaceae bacterium
GACAGGCGTCATACTTGGTTCACCCCCCCGGAGGGGGGACATTATGAAAGTGCAACAGATTCGGAAGTTCGACATGCTGCGGCGCGTCCAGCAGTTCCTGGACGAGTTTGCGGCGAAGCTGTTCGCCGCGACCGCGGCGGCCGCTCGGCAGGCCCTCGATCAACTCGTGGAGGACATGCGGGTGAACGAGGCAGAGCAGGCGAGCAACACGCTGAACGCCAAGAGCCAGACGGCGGCCCAGGCGGCGTTGCGTCAGGATCTCGTGAAGGACCACATGCGGCCGGTGGCGTTGATCGCGGCCGCGCACCTGCGCGATGTGCCGGAGTTCAAGGCACTGCAGGTGCCGAAGGTCGGTGTGAAGGCCGCGGTGCTCGTGCAGGACGCGAACGCCATGGCCCAAGCAGCGAAGCCGTATCAGCAGGTGTTCGTGGGAAACGGTCGTCCGGAGACGTTCGTCGACGATATGGTGGCGGCGGCGAACGCGGTGCGAGCGTCGATCGATGCGCGTGGCAAGAGCATCGCGACGAAAGCGGCAGCACGAGCCCCGGGTGATGAACCCGGGGCTTCTTTCACTGATTTACTCTTCAGTGCCTCTATCACCTCGGTGTGGAGCATCAGGCCGCGCGATCTCACGAGTTGAGTGAATCCTAAATCGGACTACCCTCTACCCTCTACCTTCTACCCTCTCTCAATCACTGCGTAGGCTCCCTGCGTGAACTCGAGCGGCGTTTCGTTCTAAGATAGGAATGAGGGAGAGCACAACCGGCCTAACGTCTGACTCAAAAGTTCACCAACAACCAGCCCCAACCACCAACAACCAGCCCCAACCACCACCAACCAGCCCCAACCACCACCAACCAGCCGCCAACCACCACCGACAAGCGAGCGCGTCAGTGCTCTGGGAGGGCCCAATCTCCTTTCCGCCGCTTTCGCGAAACTGCCTCCTCCGGAGGGGGTAGAACTGTCATCACCCCTCCAACTTCGGGAGTAGTCACGCATGACCAAGCAAGCCATGCGGAACGCCATCGCATTGCATCGCGACACCATGGTCCGCTGGATCATGACGACGGCGCTGTTCGCGGCCGCCGGTTTTGCCATAACGCAAACGTTAGGCAACACACTGCAGATCGCGATGCGGCCCGCGGCCGAGGCGATCTCCACTCCCGTGAACGCGGCTGCCCCGAAGGACTCGCTGCCCAAAGTGACGGCTGCGGCTCCCGCTCCGACGTGGCAGCTCGCGAACATCGCCAATCCGCGCGTCGACAGCTGGGTACAGCGATTCTCGACCTCGCTCAAAGGAGACATCTCCGCGGCCCTGGATCGCGGCGAAGCGTATCTCCCGATGATCTCGGCGAAACTCGCCGAGCGGAACATGCCGCAGGAGCTCGCTTACTTGCCCCTCATCGAGTCGCAGTACCAGACCCATGCGCGGTCACGGGTCTCGGCCGTCGGCCTCTGGCAATTCATGGCATCGACAGCGCGGAACTTCGGACTTTCTGTCAGCAAGCATGGCGACGACCGCACGAACGCAGCAAAGTCGACCGACGCTGCGCTCACGTACCTGTCGCAGTTGCATAATCGCTTCGGCTCGTGGTATCTCGCCGCGGCAGCGTACAACGCCGGGCCCGGCACCGTCTCGAAAGCGATGCAACGCGTCCTCGGCCGTTCGACGGGAAGCGACTCCGATTTCTATGCGATCTCGAAGCGACTCCCCGCGGAGACGCGCGAGTACGTCCCGAAGCTCATCGCAGCCGCGCGCATCGCAAAGGACACGACGGCGACGGAGTGACCATCGTCATCATTCGTAGCGCAATGCTTCGACCGGATCGACACGCGCGGCACGACGAGCTGGGATATAGCTCGCAAGCAGCGTCAGCGCTCCTAAAACGAGCGATACGCCGATGAAGCTCGCGCCGTCGAGCGGAGATATACCGAACAGCAGCGCACGCAACGTCCGAGTAACCACAAAGGCGCCGGCCAGGCCGATGGCGATGCCAATACTGCCCAGCACCGCGCCCTGACCCACTACGAGACGCACGACATCCAACGTCTGTGCGCCTAACGCGACGCGCACGCCGATCTCCTGGGTCCGCTGCGAGACCGCGTACGAGATCACACCGTAGAGGCCGACGCCCGCCAGCACGAGCGCGATCGCCGCAAAGGCGCCGAACATCTTGCCGTAGAGCGCGCGCTGCCAGTAGGAGCGCTGGATGTTCGCGTCCATGCTCAGAACACGAAACGCGGGCAGAAGCGGATCCATTTGCTTGAGCGCCGAGATCACGACGCCGGTTGCGCGGGTCGGGTCGTCGCGCGTCCGCACGACGATCGCCGCCAGACTCCAGCCACCTTGTTGGTAGGGCATGTACCCCTGCAGATCAGGCGGGGAGCTGAGTTGCTTGTGCTTGATGTCCGCCGCGACGCCGATGATGGTAATCCAACGCCGCGACGTGTCGGTCGGCGAGCCGAAACGGAATCGTTTGCCCAACGCACGTGCCGGAGTCTTCCAGAACTGTCGCGCCATGTACTGATTGATCACGGCGACGCGCCCCCCTGCGCCGCTGTCTGCCCACTCCTGTTGCGTGAACATACGGCCGACAACGAGCGGCACGCGCAGCGTCTCCAAATATCTTGGCGATGACCAACGAATCTCGAGCAACGGCTCCGAGCCGATCTTGACGTCCTGGCCTTCGGGGACGAAGAAGCTGTTGTTGTTGCCGCCGCCGAGTGGAATCCGGTTCGAGATTGCCGCGGAGACGATGCCCGGCTTCGCATTCAGCGTCGCGAGCAACCGATCCCAGAACTGGAATCGCTGATACGTGGAGTCGTACGCGGGTCCCTCGAGGCTGACCTGCATCGTCAACAAGTTGCTGGGATCGAAGCCTGGCCTAACGTCTTGCAGCACGAGGAAGCTGCGAACGAGCAATGTCGCGCCGACGAGGAGCACGAGCGACAGCGCGAGCTCGCCGACCACCAGCGTCGCGCGCAGACGTTGCCACGAGCGTCCCGCGCTCGAGCCGCGCGCGCCGGCATCACGCAGCGTCTCGTTGAGATTGGGCTTCGCGGCTTGAAGTGCCGGCGCGACACCGAAGAGGAGTCCAGTCGCAATCGCGAGTGCGAGAGTGAAGATGAGCACCTCGCCGTCGATCCTGAACTGCATCCAGATTGGTCTCGTCGTAACGATGTTGGCGTTGATCCACCGCAAGAATCCATACGCGAACGCAACGCCGAGTACGCCGCCGAAGAGTCCGAGGACAACGCTCTCCGTGAGCAGCTGCCGCAGGATGCGCGCGCCGTCGGCGCCGAGCGCGACGCGCACACCCATTTCCTTCGCGCGTGCCGACGCGCGCGCGAGGAGCAAGTTGGCAACATTCGCGCAGGCGATGAGCAGCACGAACGCGACCGACGCCATCATAATCATCAGCACGGGGCGAACGTCGCCCACTTCCGCGTCGCGCAGCGTCTCGACGTCGACGCCCCAGCCGGTGTTGGATGCCGGATAGAGAGTCTCGAGACCGGCGGCGATGCGATTGAGATCGATGCGTGCCTGGTCGATCGTCATTCCCGATTTGAGGCGCCCCATCACTTGCCAGGAATGGTTGCCGCGGTACTTGACTGGGTCGAGCTGGAGCGTCGTCCACGCGACGGCAGCGCCTGGGAAGTCGAAGCCGGCTGGCATCACGCCGATGATCGTATGTGGAACACCGTTGACCATCACCTGATGTCCGATCGCATCGGCATGGCCGTCGAATCGCTCGCGCCAGAGACGATCGCTGAGCATGATCACGTGCGGGCCGTTGAGGCGATCCTCCTCCTCGCGAAAGTCGCGTCCGAGCGCCGGCGCGACGCCGAGCGTGTGAAACATGGTCCACGAAACGTCGGCGCCCTGGATGTAGTCGGCGGCGTCACTCGCGGCGAGGTTGAACGAGGAGCCAGTGTAAGCGCCAACGCTCGTCAGCGTGCGGTTGTCCGCCTGCCAGCTCCGGAAATTCGGATAGGACACGGTGTTCATGTGCCATCCGCGCCGCGGATTGGACTCACCCATTGCAACGATGGCATCCGGGTCGTGATACGGAAACGGACGAAGCAGCATCGCGCGGACGCAGCTGAAAATCGTTGTGTTCACACCGATTCCCAGAGTGAGACACAACACCGCGGCGATCGAGAAGGTTGGGTTCTTGATCAGCGTGCGGATGGCGAACCGCAGGTCGTTCAACATGCTCGAGTCCGCGTGATGAGGATCACGCAATCGGACAGTCGTGTACCAGGAATGGTTGGAGTGGCCAATCGAGGACGAGCCCGTTTATGAAACTTTATCCACCCCTATTGCGCGTATGGCTGTCCAATGGGTCGACTCGTCCCTCGTCCCACCAGACTCCCCGAGTGGCACGCCAGAATGCTTTCTTTCCTCCCTCTCGTCAGCCTCCTTGCGCTGGGCACTCAGCGTGACACCGCTCGCGTGCCGGCCGCAACTGTCGCGATTCGCGCTCGGCGGCCACCTGTCATCGACGGACGCGACAACGATCCCGTGTGGCGGGAAGCGCCGCCGATCATCGACTTCACCGAATGGCAGCCAACAGAGGGAAAGCAGCCGCGATTCAAGACGGAAGCGAAGGTCGCATATGATGCGGCGAATCTGTACGTCTTCGTGCGCGCGTACGACCCGCGGCCCGACAGCATCGCGCGCATACTCGAGCGCCGCGACACGTTCACGCCGACGGACAAGATCTGGATCTTCCTCGACTCGTACCACGACAAGCGGACCGGCTACGAGTTCGGCGTCACGCCAGCCGGTGTGAAGCTCGACGGGCAGATCTCCAACGGCGGCAACGAGGATTTCGCGTGGGACGCCGTCTGGGACGTTGCGACGACGGTCGACTCGTTAGGTTGGACGGCCGAATTCAGAATCCCCTTATCACAGCTGCGATACGGGAAGCAACGCCGTCACGACTTCGGCTTCACGATCGATCGGGATATCTATCGGTATACCGAGCGCATGAGCTGGCCCCAGTTCAGTCAAGCGAAGCCGGACATGATCTCGCAGCTCGGGACGCTGGAGGATCTGGAGGATCTGGAAGTTCCGCGGCGGCTCGAGGCCATCCCGTACGTCGTCACGAAGCGCGCGTCGACGATCACCAACAACCTGTACACGAATCCGTCGAGCGCCTCGGCCGGAGGGGACATCAAGTATCGCGTCGCGCCGAACATGACGCTCGACGCAACGATCAATCCCGACTTCGGCCAGGTCGAATCGGATCCGGCGGTACTCAATCTCAGCGCGTACGAGAGCTTCTTCGACGAGCGGCGCCCGTTCTTCGTTGCCGGCCGCGGGGTGTTCTCCTTTCCGGTCAATTGCTCGAACGTGAACTGCTCCAGCGAGAACCTATACTATAGTAGGCGCATTGGCCGGACCCCTCAGCTCGCGCCGACATACGGTGACACCGTTCCGCAGGCGCCGACGACCATTCTCGGCGCGGCGAAGCTCAGCGGTCGCCTAACGAGCGGGACCACGATCGGCGTGCTCGACGCGGTCACACAGCGCGACGCGAGCCCTGGCGACACGACTTTCGAACCGAGGACGAACTACGGCGTCGTGCGCGCGACGCAGGACTTCCGCGGCGGCAATAGCACGATCGGCGGGATGCTCACGGCGGTCGATCGCGCGAACGACAGTTGGACGGCTGGATATCTGCCGACCAACGCGTACGTCGGCGCCGTCGACTTCAGGCATCGCTTCTTCAAGAACACGTACGAGATCTCGGGCTCGTTCGACGAGAGCCGAGTGCAGGGGACGCCGCAAGCGATGGCGGCGCTGCAGACGGATGCCGTGCACTACTATCAGCGTCCCGACGCGGGCCTGCCGCTCGACTCGACTCGCACCGTGCTCGGGGGCGACGCCGAGGAGCTGCATTTCAGTAAAGTCAGCGGTCGGCATCTTTCTTTCGAGTCGGCGCTCCAGCGGCGGTCACCGGGCTTCGAGATCAACGACCTCGGGTATCTCCGTCGCGCCGATCAGACGTCGTGGAACACGTGGGTGGGCTACTTCGACCGCAATGAGCGTTTCTTCTACCAGCGCTTCCAGTGGAACAACAACTGGTGGCAGTACTGGACGACGAACGGTCTCGCACTCGAGGCGGCGTACAATACGAACTTTCAAATCACGCTGAAGAACAATTGGGGTGTGCACTTCGGGAGCACGCTCGGTCAACTCGGCTCGACGTATGACGACCGGAGCGCCCGCGGCGGTCCGGCGATCCGTCAGGACACCTACAACGCGCCGTGGGTCTTCATCAACGGCGACGACCGGCGCGCGGTGGTGCCGTACCTGAGCTGGAGCTTCTACAACGTCGGGAACGGCAAGAACCGCTCATGGAATGTGGGCCCCGAGATCGACTACAAGTCATCGGGCCGATTCAGCTCTGCGTTCAGCCTCAACTTCTCCAAGAATATCGATGACGACCAGTGGTTCGGCTTTTATGCGGACGCGTCAGGCCCACACTACACCTTCGCGCGTTTGAACCAGACCACGACGTCGGCGACGGTGAGACTGAACTACACCTTCACGCCGGCAGTTTCGTTGCAGGCGTACGTGCAGCCGTTCGTCTCGAAGGGTGCGTACGTGAACGTCCGCCAACTCTCGTCGACGCCGCGTGCAATCGACTATGACGCGCGGTTTGCGCCGTTCATCGATCCGTCAGTGACGGGCGATCCGGGCGGGTTCAACTTTAAAGAGTTTCAATCCAATCTGGTTTTTCGGTGGGAGTACAGGCCCGGATCCACCTTGTTCGTGGTGTGGAACGAGGGCCGGCAGGGGTATGCGAATCAGGAAGGGAATACGCCGTTCACTGGGGACATTCGCAACCTGATGTCGCTGCATCCCGCGAATACGATTTTGGTGAAGATGTCGTATTGGCTCAACCGGTAGAGGGTTGAGGGTTGCGGGTAGAGGGTGGGGGACTGACGAACTCCCCCCGCTAGCCGAGCGCCGGGCCGACCGCTACCCTAGAGACATGTTCCGCAAGCCATGTAGTTGGATCGGCGCACTATTCGTCGCGGCCTTCGCCTCGCCAGTCGCGGCGCAGACGCTGACACCGGTACATACCGATGCCGCGGCCATCGCCACGGCGCGCGCCGACAGCGCGCGAAAACCGTATACCACCGCCGACGTCGCCTTCGTGTCGGGAATGATCCATCACCATGCGCAGGCGATCGTGATGGCGAGGTGGGCCCCGACCCACGGCGCGAGCGCGGACGTGCGCACCCTCTGCGGCCGCATCATCAACGCGCAGCTCGACGAGATTCATCGCATGCAGCAATGGTTGGCTGATCGGGGCCAGCCAATTACCATGCCCCGGTTGACTCGGGACACGTCGATGCGGGACATGCCCGGTATGCAGATGGCCGGCGACTCGCTGATGCCGGGCATGCTCTCGAGCGCCCAGCTGGACACGCTCGATCGCGCGCGCGGAAAGGACTTCGACCGGCTCTTTCTCACCTACATGATCCAGCATCACACCGGCGCCGTACACATGGTCCAGCAGCTGTTCTCGACCTACGGCGCCGGCCAGGATGAAACAATTTTCAAGATCGCGACGGACATCAACGTCGATCAGAGAACGGAGATCGACCGCATGCACCGGATGCTCGTCGCCCTCGCGCTCGGAGGGTGATCTCTGGTGGTTGGTGGTTGGTTGTTCGTTGTTAGGGAATAAGGATTGTCGGCGAGCGTAGCTCGCCAACAAATCCGAAATCACCAACTACCAACCACCAATCACCAGCTACCGACCACCACCAACTACCATCAACCCCAACACCCAACCACCATGCATCATCGATTGTTCATTTCCACGCTGGCGATCGCAGCGTCCGTTGTCCTGCCGCTCTCCGCGCAGCAAGTACCGGCGCCTGGCGCCCCGTCGCCGGATCCACGGGTCGGTCTGAAGGCCGGGATCTATGACGCTGGCGAAGCTGCCTGGAACATGCGGCTGGCGTCGCTCACGAAACCCACCGAGAAGTTCGCCAAGAGCATCAACTCCGATGAGGCCTTCTTCGGGCACTATGTCATCCAGGGAAGCTTCGACGGCTTCCAGATCTGGGACATCTCGGATCCGGCGCATCCCACGCTTCGGTCGGCACAGTACTGCCCCGCGTCGCAGAGCGACGTCTCGGTCTACAAGAACCTCCTCGTGGTCTCGTCGGAATCGAACTCAGGCCGCCTGGACTGCGGTGACGAGGGGATCAAGGACACGGTGAGCGCGGAGCGCATCCGTGGCGTGCGCATCTTCGACATCAGCGATCTCGATCATCCGAAGTACGTCACGAACGTCCAGACCTGCCGCGGCTCGCACACGCACTCGCTCCTCGTGGATCCCAAGGATAAGGCCAACGTCTACGTCTACATCTCGGGCTCCGCGCCGCTTCGCTCGCAGAAGGAGCTGGCGGGATGCACGAGCGCGACGCCCGACAGGGATCCGAATTCAGCGCTCATGCGGCTCGAGGTGATCAAGATTCCGCTCGCACATCCGGAGAAGGCGGCAATTGTAAGCGCCGCAAAAATCTTCGAAGGGTTGAAGGAGCCCAAGAGCCACGGCATTACGGCGGCAGACAGTATCGCCGAGGTGCAGAGGCTCGCGGACGCGAAGGCGAATGGGGGTTACACGTACACGGTCGAGGGCCGTGAGCGGGTCGCATCACCTAGGCTCATCACGTCGCAGCTCGACAGTATCGTGAAGGCGCGCAACGGGACTGGCGCGCCGACCGCGGCGGACAGCTCCACGTTGCATGTCGCGCTGCAAGGCATCGTCGACAAGATTGTCGCCGCGCAAGCCGGGGCGAAACAGGAAGGCGATCCGATCATGTATTCGCAGTGCCACGACATCACGCTCGATCCGTCGCTCGGACTCGCCGGCGGCGCATGTGAAGGGCATGGGCTGCTGCTCGACATTCGGGACCCGGTACACCCGATGCGCATGGATGCCGTCGATGACGTGAACTTCTCGTACTGGCACTCGGCGACGTTCAACAACGATGGAACGAAGATCCTGTTCAGCGACGAGTGGGGCGGCGGCGGCGCGCCGAAGTGCCGGTCGACCGATCCGCACGAGTGGGGCGCGGACGCGATCTTCACGATCGATCCGCAGAGCAAGAAGCTGCACTTCGAGAGCTACTACAAGCTCTCCGCGCCGCAGACTCCGGAGGAGAATTGCGTCGCGCATAACGGGTCGCTCATCCCCGTGCCCGGCCGCGATATCATGTCGCAGGCGTGGTACCAGGGCGGCGTCTCCGTATTCGACTGGACGGACGCGAAGCATCCGGAGGAGATCGCATTCTTCGATCGCGGTCCGCTCACGGCCGATCATATGGTCCTCGGCGGCTCCTGGTCGGCGTACTGGTACAACGGCGTGATCGTGAGCTCCGAGATCACCCGTGGGCTCGACATCTTCGAGCTGCTGCCTAACGCGTTGCTGACGCAGAACGAGATCGACGCCGCGAAGACCGCGCATCTGGATTATCTGAACGTGCAGGATCAGCCGCGCTATACCTGGCCGGCGACGTTCGCACTTGCGCGGGCGTATGTCGATCAGCTCGAGCGCTCGAACGGACTGTCGACGGATCGGGTGGCGGCGACTCGTCAGGCGCTGGACGGCGCCGAGCACGCGAGCGGCTCGGCGCGTCGTAGCGCGCTCACGAAGCTTGCGACGCAGCTCGACGGGGACGCAAAGACCTCGAGCGATGCCGCGAAGGTGAGAGTGCTGGCGACGACGCTGCGCAGACTAAAGTAGGGCGATGCCTAACAAAGCGCCTGGCCACGAGCGGTGGCCAGGCGCTTTTCATTGCTAGAATCACTCGTGCGCGACGGATGCGAAGGGCTGTCGGATCTCCAGGCGGCGATGAGCAACAACACTCGAGTGTCGGTGCGAGGATTCGATTGATCGCACGCGTCGCAATCCGCATTGCGCTCGGGGCCGCTCTCGCCACCGCGTGCAATGAGCAAGTGCTCAATGCGCAGTTCGTGCCCGGCGCGCGCGTTCGGGTGCGTCATCTCGCCGGGTGCTGCGAGGTGACGACGACGGGCACGCTCGTCTCGCTCGATCCAGCCTCGATGTCGATGCGCGTCGCGGATGACAGCACGACGGTCACCGTGCCACGCACCGCAATCCGTTCCGTGGAGCAAGCGTTGCGGAGCGAGAGTCATGTCGGCACGGGAATGCTGGTGGGCGCCGTGACGGGCGGCATCGTCGGATCGCAGGTCTACAAGTCACGTAATCGTTGCAAGGGCGAGCAACCGTGTCTCTCGTTCATCGCCGTTGGCGTCGAAACGATCGGCGGCGCTCTCGCGGGTCTCGTCGTTGGCGCGATCGTCGGCTGGCAGATCCGGAGCGAGACGTGGGAGCAGGTCGAGCTCCCGGCGCGAGTGAGCTTTCGTCCGGAATGGGGGCGGGCCAGAAGGAGGTTCGGCGTTGCTCTCAGCGTCAGTTACTGACGGTCGATCGCCGGGCAGCGTCATCGCGTGGACGGATCAGAATGGCCACCGGCGTACATGTCAGTAACGTCGCAGAGGTGTTCGGCGCGAATCTGACCACAATGCCGTCGCTCCGCGGGTGTCTATCGTGGACGACCGATCAGCAGAGAAGCACAGCGCAATGGCCCCGAGGCCGAGTTCCAGCATGTCGCGATAACCACTGCGAACGCTGACCTCGCCGCTCCAGCCCCGAAAACCCATGCCTAGCACGCGGAGCCGCACGTGTCCGTCGCGCATGTGAGTGAACAGCGCGATGCCGGAATCGTTAGCAATCGCGCCAATGGTCGTCCCATCGATTCTGATAAGCGCGTGGGCTAATGGTCGCTGGCTCGTGCTACTGTCAACAATTATGACAAGGCCTGCCTCACCAGTGCGGAGGAGCGCAGTGTCGCGTGCATCGGAACGTCGTAGAACTGGTAGCTTCGGCGACGATTCTCCGTCGCACGAAGGACCGAGATATATCCCGCCATACTGTGGCTTTGGCCTCGCGCAACACGCGAGTGCGATCAAGAGCAGCAACGTCGGTCGCATACCTGTAAAACGGCCCACCACATTCCGACGTCACGGCCGATCAATGATATGAGGCATTTACTCATGGGCACGAGACGACGCTACGGCTCACGCCGGGCGCTCCGAGCTCCTTAGCTTCGTGGACTTCGTCCACCAAACTGTACCAGTGCGGCGGCATTCGGACGCTTCGGACGTCGACGCACACCGCGCCCGACGACTCGGCGAACAACTTCGCCTCGAGGCTCGAGAAAATGTCCGGCGTCAACGAGATCGCCATAGTCTCGCGAACTACTTCTGACGGACCGGTGAGGCGGCGCTCAACCCACTGCACGTAGACGCCGGATTCCGCACTCGGTGAGCCGTGGCTGACGCCAATCAATCGATAGTAGCCTGACCCCCGAGCGTCCGACCATCCGCCGCCTAGCTGCACTCTGTCCTCAGCGCTCGGACCGGTGCAGGTACCACGTGGTCGACCTCGCCAGGTCCATTGAAGGCAATTCAGCGTATCAGCCGCAGACCCTTCGGCGCCGTAGTGCAGCCGGACAAGCCCGTTGTACGTGAGCTCGAGAAGCGAGTCCGCAGGCCCGGCACACACGCCGTACCAGTTGAAAAACCTCTCAACTGCTGGCACGAGCATGACCCAACGCTGAACAAGAGTGGTCGGCGCAAACCGAAAGACACCTGCGGAGTCGGTGAAGGTACGCGCGGTCGCGTGAGCGCACGACGCACGCCCCTGGTCGTTCGTGATCGCGACCTGCACACCAATCGCCGGTCTTCCGTCGTCGCGACGAACGACGCCGACGAGCGCAGGCGACCCTGCCTCCTTGACGTTGAGGGGGAGCACGCAACCCGTAAGGACCAGCGTGAGGATCGGTCGGGTGTGCCGTGCGGTTGCGACTTTCATGAGCGAACCGTGAGGACTGACACGATCAGTCTCTGCTGCATACTCCGCGAAGAGCGCAGGAGCCCGATCGTTGCGAGATAGAGCCAGGCTGCGAGCAGGATTACGACAAGAATGATCGCGAGCCGCATGCGGCTGCTGCAGCACCCATATCGATACCTCCTCACTGACAGCGAAGCGCATAGGCGCCGTGTACGCCCGAGAAGACTACGCGGTCACTCGCGACGGCGAACCCCGAGCTCGGAATCTCGTTAGGGTCAGCGTCGAACAGGGTCGTGATGATCTGTCCGGACGCGGCATCGAGCACGAAAATGCCGAGGTTGTTGGCGAACACTCGCTGACCGCACAACGCCGATTCGTGAATCGACCCTCTGGTCGTCGTGCGCCATGCGACTTTCCCCGTCGTGGCATCGACTTCATATACGTACGTGTCATTCGTGCCAAGGTATAACCGATTCCCGGCAAGCGAAGGGCGCGCGAAGGGACCGAAGAATCCCGGCTCGGTTCTCACGCGCCAGATCTCCTGAAGCGTAAATCGATCGACGGCAAAGAATGCTCCTGCGAGAAGATCGCTCGCGAAGAGCACACGGTCGCGTATGACCGGAGCTGAAGGAACACCGCTCCAGCCAACTGATTGCGGGGCTTGATACTCGAACAGCAGTGCGCCCGTATTGCGGTCGAGGCCCGCGATGATACTCACACTGCTGTCGCCGTTAGGCGTCAAGCGTTTGCAGGCGGCTGCGTAGACGGTGTCGCCGCTGACTGCGAGTCCGCTGATAGCGCTGAGATACGGCCAACTGGGTCCGAGATCCGTCGTCCAGAGCGGCTGACCGGCCTTCGGACTCAAGGCGTAGACTTTGTGCGAGCGGGTTCCGACGTATACCGCGTGATCATCGACAGCAGACTGGGCTTCCGCCGGTTGAGCATCGGGCGTGAACCGCCAGCGAATTGCCCCTGTTGCGGCATCGAGCGAGATCACTTCGACTGCTTCAGCGATGTACACGGCTCCGCCGGCAGCGACGATGTTCGCGGCCGCCGGCGTTGGGCTCATCTTGACCGTGGTTTGCCACCGCCTCGCTCCAGTCGTTAGGTCCAGCGCGAGAACCGTATTCCTCGTCTCGATATAGACCATCGAGCCGGCGATGGCGGGGAGACCGGTCCAGCCAGTACCGCTCTCCGAGAGCGGCGCTCGCCAGAGAATTGCCCGAGCGCCGCCACCGCCGCTGGCGGTGGAACTGGAGCCGGAGCAGCCGTTCTCGAAGTTCATGCAGAGGCTGGTAGGGATACCCTCGCAACCCACGGCCAAGCAGAGGAGGAGCAGGGGCGTGACATGGAGACTACTCTTCGCCGACATTGTGACTCGTCCACTGAGAAAGTAGCGAACGATGGCGCCCACACGGCGAGAGGACTATACGACACTCGACGTAGTCAGATCACGAGTGACGTCAACGTCGCTCACGCTCACCTTGGCGAGCGGTCTGGCCACAACGACGAAGAGTGCTTACGGATCGGCCGGACGGGCACGCCGGAATCGAAGCGATTGTGTTGGACGCGAATCTGAAGATCCGTTTGGGTGGATGCTCTGAGCCGAGTCGTTGCCTAACGTGTGTCGGGATGTCCAGTTTCAACTCAATAGGTGCGGGGTGACAGTATTACCAAAATCACTTCATTAACACACCGAACGCGAAGTTGACGGACTCTTTTTGACGAAACTGTCATCCTCCGTCAAAGCGAACCCGATCGCCTCACGTCTCGACGGCGGCTTCGCTCGGCGCTGCCGCTGCCCGCGGCATCGAGTGGGTCGGATACTCGCGGAGCAGCCAGTAGCCGACCGCACCCCCGCCGATATCGATGAGCGCGTGAACGATCATTGCCGGGATCACTGAACTCGTCGCGAGCACGATTGTCACCATGAACACGCCCACGAGCGTAGCCCGAATCGCGCCCCTCCAGCCCTGGTAGAGGTGACCGGCACCGAAGAGCGCGGCGACGAACAGCAGCGCGCCAACTCGTCCGAGCCACGGTGCGAACAGCCAAGGCAGATAGCCGCGGTAGAGCAGCTCCTCGCAGAAGCCCGCGGTAATCGAGAGAGTGAGAAACCATCGCTGGTCGCGAGCCGTGCGTGGCACCATGAAGGCAACATCGCCGAGCTTGGGCCGCGCGGCGATCCGTCGCTCTACGGGGAGTCGCAGCACGGACCAGAGTTGGGCGCCGAACAGGGCCAGCACGAGAACGACGACGAGGACGCCAAGTGCGAGACGCCAACCATGGGGCATCGCTAGGCCGATGTCATCCCACGTGCGGTGCGCCCTTGCCCAGATGACCAGCGCACAGAACGTAAGTATCCACTCTCCGGCTACGATTCGGCGGTAGAAGTGCGTGCGCGCTCCGGGCCGATCGGCGATGGCGGCGGCGCGGAATTGGGGCCAGAAGTACTTGTACTCGTACACCGTCATGAAGCCGATGAGGACGGCGGCGTACACGGCATCGACGAAAGTGGGCATGTGGACCTCCATTATTCAAATAATATTGAATAATCGCCGGATCTTGGCAAGACCGACCGCGCGCTCTAGACTCCTCACATGCCCCGACCCAAGTCACGACGCACGGCCGGCGCGCCCGCGCTTCGCCCGGCGGTGGCGGACTTGCGCGCGCTCGCGCATCCCCTCCGTCTCCGCATCATGGAGCTCTTCGCCGAATCGCCGAAGACGACGAAGCAAGTCGCGGAGCTACTCGGCGAGCCACCCACGCGTCTCTATCACCACGTCGCCGCGCTCGAGCGCGCCGGGCTCGTCGTAATCAAGGAGACGCGACAAAACCGCGGCGCGATCGAGAAGTGGTACGCCAGCGTTGCCGCGCCGCTGAAGGCCAGTGGGCCGCGCGGGAGGAATGACGCCGCCGGCCGACGTGCGCGTCGCGCTCTCGCGGCGACGGTGTTCGAGCAGGCGAAGCAGGAGGTGATGGCTATACCACCGGGCGCAAAGCAGCGGGCGCTCATTACACGACTCATCATTCCGCTTCATCCCTCGAAAATCGCCGCGCTGCGTCAGCGGCTGTTCGACTCGGTGCAGGCAATCGGACGCGAGTTTCGGAGCGCGCCCCAAACGGACGACGCGCGTGAGGATGCAAGCGAGCGATGGGCGCTGACTCTCTCCTTCACTCCAGTCGCGACGCCGAAGCGCTCGCGCCGGTAACAGCAATGAGCTCTCAACTCAGCACGCACGATCAGTTCATCGAAGCCGCGTTCTGGCACGGCTCCGCGAAAAGGGCGCAAGTGATTCTCGATGCGAATCCCTCCATCGCGAACGACATTTACATCGCAGCCATGCTCGGTGATGACGAAGCCGTACGTCGGTTTCTCGCCAGTGACGCCTCTCTAGCAATAGCGAAGGGTGGTCCGCGACATGTCGATGCGCTGACGCATCTTTGCTTCTCATCGTTTCTGAAGGAGCACCGCGAACGGTCCGACGCGTTCGTCCGTGCCGCGACGGCGCTGCTCGATGCCGGCGCGAGCCCCAACACCGGCTTCGAGGACAAATCGCACCGGCCGCATCCCGAATGGGAGAGCGTGCTGTATGGCGCGGCTGGCGTTGCGTTTCATGCACCGCTCACCCGACTCCTGCTCGAGCGCGGCGCGGACCCTAACGACGAGGAAACGCCGTATCACTCGGTCGAGGCACCCGACAACGACGCTTTCAAGCTGCTACTGAACAGTGGAAAGTTGACGAAGGACAGCTTGAACATGATGCTGCTGCGAAAGTCCGACTGGCATGACTATGAAGGCATACAGCTCGTGCTCGATCAGGGCGCGGACGTCAACCAGATGTCGCGTTTCGGCAAGACGGTGCTGCATCACGCGCTCATCAGCGACAACAGACTCGAGATAATCGACCTGCTGCTCGACCGCAGCGCCGACCCATACGCGGTTGCTAATGATCTCCGCCACGGCGGTGGGTTTCGCGTGGGACGCTCGTCGACGGCGATTGCGGCGCGACGCGGTCGGCGTGACGTGCTCGCATCGATGGCGCGACGGCACATCTCCTTGAAGCTCGACGGCGTCGACGCGTTGATCGCCGCGTGCGCTCGCGGCGACGCGTCGGCGGCGCGTGCCATCGCGGCGCGTGAGCCATCACTCATTGGTGCATTGATCGATCAGGGCGGCGAGCTCCTGGCGGAGTTCGCCGGCAATGACAATCACGACGGCGTCGCGCTGCTCATCGAGCTCGGCGTTCCCGTCGACGTGCGCTACTTCGGCGACGGGTACTATGGGGAAGCTCCCGATAGCACGGCGCTGCACGTTGCCGCGTGGCGCATGTCGAACGACACGCTCGACGTGCTCATTCGTCACGGTGCCGACGTCAACGCAAGAAACAGAAAGGGCGAGACGCCGCTCATGCTGGCCGTGAGGGCCTGCGTCGCTTCATACTGGAGCGCACGTCGTTCGCCGCGGGCGGTGAAAGCGCTGCTCGGCGCAGGCGCAATCACCGACGGCGTACTCATTCCTTCTGGCTACAGCGCCGTTGACGAGCTCCTCACGTCTGGCGCGCAGCAAAGCGGCGGCACATTATGAACACCCCTCCCGCGCCGCGAGCGGAGCTCCATGGCCCAGAATCGCCCACCCGAGTTGGCGCAGCTGCTCGAAGCGACCGATGCGCGCACGAGGGAAGCCAAGTGGGCTCAGTTCCTCGAGCTCCACCACCGAACGCTGTTGCATGTTTGCCGGCTTCGTGCGCGCGACTATGACGCCACGATGGACGCCTACACGTGGGTGCTCGAGCGGCTCCGCGAGAACGACTGTCGGCGATTGCGCGCCTATGCCGCGGACGGGCGAAGTACGTTCACGACATGGTTGGTCGTCGTCGCCAAACGACTCTGCATCGACTTCGCTCGGCAGCGCTACGGCAGAGCGGATCCGCGCCATCCCGAGGAACGCGACAAAGCGCGCGAGCGTCGACGTCTCATCGATCTCACGGCTGAGGAGTTGGACCTCGACACGATTGTCGACCCTTCGGGACGAACACCGGAGAGCGATTTCGAGGCGGCCGCTCTTCGGGAGGCGCTCCGCGAGTCGATCATTCAGCTGAGTCCCCAGGATCGACTGCTGCTTGCGCTGCGGTTCGAGGACGGGTTGACGGCCGAGCGCATCGCGCCCGTACTGAATTTCGCCTCGGTCTTTCACGTCTATCGACGCCTCAACCATGTGCTCGCGGAGTTACGCGAGCGACTCGGCGAAGGGCCATCCAGCAATCGCGCGACTTCTCTCCGTTCAATTAAGTAGATCGTGACAACGCTGGACGGAGAATGAGCACCGATTCAGGATCGTTACCACACGTTTCGAACGAGGATCTGGCTGCCTATCTCGACGGCACGCTCGATCAGGAAAGGCGAGCGATCGTCGAAAGCCATCTAGCCGACTGTGATCGGTGTCGCTGGGACATGCTCGACGTCCGCGGGTTGCTCGCCGATTTGCCAGCAACGGAACAGGCGCCACGTCGCACTCCACGACGGAGGCGCAGTGCAGCCTGGATCGCGACTGGAGCAGTCGCTGCGGGCATCATCTTCTCCGCGGCGCTCCTTCGAATGCCGGCGCGCGATCAGGCGCGCCCGTCCGTCGAGCGTGGCGCTGCAGTCATCGACCGCATAGCCGTTGTGACACCAGCCGCGGATCGCGTCGTCGATGGCCCGAATGCCGTCTTCGTGTGGCGCGCAATCGAGGGCGGCGGTACGTACCGCCTAACGATCATGGATTCGGCTGGCGCTCGCCTCTGGACCACCTCGACGCGCGATACGACGACGTCCATACCAATCAAGCCACCGTTCGCGCGTGGTCGTAACTACTTGTGGTACGTGGATGCACTCGCGAGCGACGGCCATACCGTGACCAGTGGCGCTCGGTCGTTTTCCACCGGACCTTGAGTTTGCATGCACTTCGGCCGCTCATCGCGGTGCTGGTGCTCGGCTGCTCCCAACATTCGCCAGATCCGATTCGATCCTTGGCCGGCGACTCACTGTATGCTCGCGGCGAATTCGGCGCGGCACGCGCTGCATGGCGCGGCGAGCTCGCGAGCACAACGCTCGCGGATCAGCGCCGAGCGCACCTCCTTACCTCAGTCGGCCTCGCTTCGTACCACATTGCGGATTACGAGGAGGCGGAGAGAGTCGCCGACAGCGCGCTCGACATCGAGCATGCGCACGGCATAAACGGCGCGGAGCTGTTCAGAACCGAAAACGCGCTCGGGCTCATTGCCTGGAACCGAGGGCATCTGTCCGTCGCCGAGACGCGATTTCAAGACGCGGTGCGCACGGCGCGGTCGATCAACGACACCGCGTCGATCGCGAAGGCGTTGGCGAATATTGGTCTCGTCCTGACGGATTACGCGGACTTCCAGGCAGCGCGTTCTGCCTTTCTCGAGGCGCAAGCCGCTTCCCATTCAATCGGCGACAGCAGAACGGAAGGCAACGCGCATACAAATCTGGCGATGGTTGCTCTCCGGATGGGCGATCTGTCCACTGCCGAGGAGCAGGCCAACGAGGGATTGCGTCTCTATCACCAGACAGACTTCGAGATCGGCGAACAGAACGCGCTCGGGCAGCTGGCGACGGTCGAGGCAGCGAAAGGGAACCCACGCGCCGCGTTCGCCGCAATCGACAGCGCGATGACGATCGTGAGGCGCCACGGGCTCAAACAGGAGGAAGCGTCGGATCTCGAGATCCTCGGAGATCTATACGCTGAAGCTGGTGATCTGCGCGCGGCGGCACATTACTACGATCAGTCGCAACAGCTGTTCGCTGCGTCCAAGATCGAGCTGGAGGCAGCGAATGTCTTGCGCGATCGCGCCGCCGTGGACGCCGCGCTCGCCGATACAGTCTCGGCGCGCGAGCGAGCCCACCGTGCACGCCTCGCGCACCATGGCCTGGGCGCTATCGGCGAAGAGCTCGATGATCGGTTTCTGGAGATCGAGCTCGCGGCCAATGATAACGTGGGCCTCGACCGGGAGCTCGACGAGGCGGATTCGCTGGCGCGCTCGATAGGCAGCGCGCCGGCACGCGTTCAGTCGGCTCTGGAGCGAGCGACGGTGCTGGAGCGGCGCGGGAAATCACAACAGGCATTGTCCCGCCTCGCGTCCGTGCGGACATTGCTCCGCGAAAGCGGAGCAGAGTATCGATGGCAAGATGACGCGCTCCGTGCACGCGCATTTGCGCAGTTGGCGCTCCTGGATTCCGCTGAGCAGGCCGGACGCGAGGCGATTAGCATCATCGAACACGTCCAGAGCGGGTACCAGTCGGGTCCTCTTCGCACGGCATACGCGGCTCGCCAGAATCAGGTCTACGCGGATCTCGTCGCCGTGCTGTTGCGCGAGGGGAAGACGGCGGCGGCATTCGAGACGGCTGATGCCGCCCGCGGCCGCGCGACAACCGAGCGACTGTCATCCGCACACCGGCAGGGTGAGCGAAAGAGCACGGCCGGTTCGGTGCTGCAGGCGACTTCTCTTCGCGCACAGATCGACACGCTGGCGGCGCACCTCGAGGCGACAGAGAACGGTGACTCGCGAGGAGGGGGAGGGGGAGGGGGAGGCAGCGATCAACGTGTCATCCAACGCGACCTGCGCGATCGGCTGACGCGCGCGCGCACCGAGTACGAAGCATTGCTGGCGCGCGCCGATGTAGGGGATGGAGCCGAGCTCGTTGGCCTGATGCCAACGCGCGCAGCACGAGTGCAGGGGAGCCTCGTGCGCGACGAGGCGTTGCTGACCTACACCGTCGCGCAGGACACGTTGTTCACCTTCGTCCTGAGGCGTGACACCATTCTCGCCTTCTCCACCGCACAGCGGCGTGCCGATCTCGGTTCTCAGGTGCGCGTGCTGCGAGATCTCCTTCAGCAGCCGACGACCAACGGCCGCGGCGCTGCCGCAGCCGAAGCACTTTACGACTTACTGATTGAACCGGCTGTTCGCAGCGGACTGCTCGATGGCGTGAGCCGATTGCTCATCGTCCCTGACGGGGTGCTCACGTATCTCCCGTTCGCCGCGCTGCAGGACCACCGCGACGGAAGATTTCTCATCGAGCGTCATCTCCTCACTTTTCTTCCATCGGCAGCGGCGCTGCCTGTCATGCGCTCGCGTGATCAATCGGCGACACGTACGCCATGGCCGCCGAGGTCTTCCGTCGCGCTCGCACCGTTCCCACGTGACCTGCCGGCCAGCGCCATGGAGGCGGAACGCTTCCGTGCGCGTTTGCCTTCCGCGACGGCGCTCATCGACAATCGGGCAACCGAGCATGCGTTGCGCGAGTCGCTCGCGGCCGGCGGCGTCGTTCACATCGCGAGCCACGCCGAGCTGAATCGGATGAATCCGATGTTCTCGGAGATTCGCCTCGCGCCAGGCGTTCCGGGTGCGAACGACGATGACGGCCGACTCCAGCTCTTCGAGGTATTCGGTTTGGAGATACGGAGTCCCCTCGTCTTTCTCTCGGGATGTGAGACTGGAGTAGGAGCCGCGTCGTCGAGCGACGTCGAGCAAGGCGAGGACTATGCGACGCTCGCGCGCGCTTTTCTCTTCGCCGGAGCGCGCGACGTCGTCGCGACGCTGTGGCGAATCGATGATGCCGGCGCCGCCGAACTGGCCGATCGGTTCTACGCGCACCTGCCAGCGGCCTCGCCGACCGAGGCACTCGCGCTCGCCCAGCGCGAGATGCTGCGTCAGACTCGTTATGCGGCAGCATACTATTGGGCAGGTTATCAGGTCAGCGGTGCCGAGCATCTGGGAAACATGGAGCAGTGACGGCGTTCAGAAGTTCTTCCAGTACACACCGCCTTTGTTCGCCTCCCCGGCGGCGTTTGGACTGGCGAGGTTGTTGACGGCGTTCGCAACGCTCGTATTGGGAGGCCCGAGCCCGCCGAGGTTGAACCTAACGACAGTGCCGTTCCCGATCAGCCAGGCCATCGCCTGGCCGCAGCTCACTCCAACCGCAACCGTGCCGGCGGCATTGACGGCGTTCGCGGCGGATGTGCCACTGCAGTATTGCGGTGTGTTCTCGAGCGCTGTCGCCTGGCTCCACGCGCCGTAGACGCCATTCGCGAGTGTTCGCGTCCACATAACCGCCAGTCCATTGCTGTTGCCGACGATGATCGTACCGTCAGCGTTGATGGACCACGCGGCTGCCTGCGTCGCCCCCGCTACGGGCTGGAGATGTGAGGGCGCGCCACTCGCATCCCAGAAGAACGCATGGCAGCAGGTCACGCCATCCATACCGGTGGCCATCCCGAGTCCATTGATGCCTTGAATCCATCCTCCGTCGAGGATATCGGACGGAAGGGTCAGGAGCGTGACCTGCCAGCCGTTGTCGGTTTGCGTCCATATGGCTGGGTTGTGCCGTTTGAGTGTCAAGTTGCCGCCCAGGATCAGTCGTCCTTGCGCGTTCGTCGCGACGGAGCGGGCGGAGCTCTGCCCCGTACCTAACGAGGGAAGCTCGGTCAGGATCCATGGACCAGCGGCGCCGTTGGCGCTCGTCCAGACAGCGGCGAGGCCGAGGGGATAATTAGTGACGACCTGGCCAGCGATGAGCGAGCCGCTCTGATCGATTGCATACAGTTGGCTTCCGCTTTGAATCGAGACCAGGCCGACCTGTGGATCCCAGAGCGCGCCGAGGGAGCCATTCGAGCGGGCCTGTCCGACGATCTGGCCCCCGTCATTGATCGCCTGCCCGACGACGGGAATTGCCGTCGCGAGCGTGACGGCGAACGCGTCGCTCCCGATTCCCTGCTTCAGTGTCGACGTCGTCACGACGACATCGTAGAGGTCGATCGCGGCATCGCTGGCGATGGAGACGTTCGCGACGAGCTGCGACGAGCTGACGAATGACGTGCGGTTGACGACGATCTTTCCATTGGGCACGCCCCGGAGGTTCCAGCTCGCTTTCGATCCATTATCGAAGCCGGAACCGTTGATCTGCACGTCGAGGTTCGTTCCTTGAAACGCGGACGCGGGATTCGCCGACGATACGCTGGGTGATCCCGACGACACCTTGAATCTCACCGTCGGTTCGCTCGGAGCGCGTGACGCGCTGGAATCGCCGCACCCGGCGAGCATCACCGCGGCAGCGATCACGAGAGGTGTGAAGAAACCGCGACGCATAGGGAACATGATTCCTCGCTGGAGGATGGATCGCGCAGACCCGCGCTATCTCATTGAACGGAGTGATCAGGTCCTTTTGCGCCGAATTGCCAATGGTCGGCGTCAGCTTGTCCTGGCGCCAGCCCTCATGAGCAATGTTTTATCTCGTCGTCGTCGCGATCGACCGATGAACGAATCGTGTTGATCTCGAGCACGGAAGCCCCGTTCACGACCAAGCCGTAGCGTTGTCTTGCTTCCGTGGGGCTCAGGCGACGTACGGAGCGAACTTGGCCGAGCGGGACACTGTGTAGCACGACGCTGGGCTCGGGAGTGAGAATGCCGTCCAGTACGACCGCCGGTAAGGTCTGGCGGCCATGGACGTGTAACATCGTCGGACGGATACTCTCGAGCGCCTCGAAGAGATAAGGGGTCGACACGGAGCGCAGCTCGGCACCAAGAACGAAGCAGGTAGACCCGAAGAGTCGCCGTTCGTAGAAGGCGCGAGGGCGTGCAGGTGCGCACGCCGCAACGGTTGCTGCCAGCGTCACGTGAAGGACAATGGACAGACGGTACCGCATGAGCTCTCCGTCGACGAAGATGGGACGGCGCAGTCACAGCGCGTGATACCATCTTTAACGACAGGCTCGTGCTGGTTTGCGCAGTCGCCCGCCCTCCGGGAACGTTCCCGAGGGTGAAGGACATGATCGGCGGCGGTCCCTTTCACCTGCGACCCGGCGAGTGGACGGATGACACCTCGATGGCGCTGTGTCTCGCCGAGAGCCTGCTCGAGTGCAACGGCTTCGACGCGCGCGACCAGATGCAGCGCTACGTGCGGTGGTGGCGCGAGGGATCCCACTCGAGCACCGGCCACTGCGTCGACATCGGCAACACTGTTCGTCAGGCGCTAACGGCCTTCGAGCGCACGGGCGATCCGCGGTCCGGTCCAACGCACGAGATGTCGGCGGGGAACGGATCCCTCATGCGCCTCGCGCCGGTCGCGATGTTTTTTTCAAAATACAGCGACGTGGACGCCATCGCGATGTGCGGTGAGAGCTCGGTCAACACGCACGGAGCGCCCGTAGCAGTCGATGCATGCCGCTACCTCGGCGCCCTCATCGCCGGCGCGTTGTCTTTCGCGAGCAAGGAGGAGTTGCTCGCTCCTCGTTATGCAGAGCAACGGGGCTACTGGGACGCAAAGCCACTGCACCCCGCCATTGCCGAAATCGCCGATGGCTCGTTCAAGCGCAAGAAGCCGCCGGAAATCCGCGGCAGCGGCTACGCGGCGCACTCGTTGGAGGCTGCGCTGTGGGCGTTTTACAAGAGCTCGAATTTCCGCAAAGGCTGTTTAATGGCCGTGAACCTCGGCGAAGATGCCGACACGACTGGAGCGATCTACGGCCAGCTGGCGGGAGCCTACTACGGCGCGATGGGAATTCCGGAGAAATGGCTGGCGCGTTTGGCAAAGCGGGAGCTGCTGCAGGACTACGCGTACAGGTTGAGTTATGATGCCTGGAGACACCGACGCGGCACCTCATGAGAGGACCCATCCGAAGTCGCAGGCACTCAGACAACGGTCCAGTCGGCAGAAACAACCAATCAGAAGTGTGAGGGGGCTCTCGATTCCGTGCGTAAGCTGCCGCGCGACTTCTAACGCAAAGGCGACGCGGAGACCCGGCGCATGATGGTGCCATCGCTGACCATCAGAGTTCCTGATAGCGAGTCGCGCCCGATCCGGAATCCCTACTCTCGTCGTACCCATGCTGCTAATCACACACGTCCTCGCCTTCCGTATTCTCCTGCAACACCAAAATGAGGCCGCAGCGCGAGAGCGCCAACTAGCCGCATGACGCGCCGTCGACCGTCAACGTAGGTTGACGGCGGCAGTGTGGCAGCGTGCCATCGAGGTTGCATTCGAAGCGAACGACTGAACCGTGGCGGCGCTGCTTCTGTCCTTACGCGCTGCTGTGCTTCAAGTAATCGGACAAGCGCAGCGTGAGGGCGACGAGCGAGAACGTGGGATTCACGCACCCCGCAGTCGGGAACACGGCAGCGCCGGCGACATAGAGGTTCGCGATGCCATGCACTCGGCAATTCACATCGACGACGCCCTGCTTGGGATCGGGGCTCATGCGCGTCGTTCCCATGTGATGCCAGCCGCCACTCAGGGACGGTGGCCATCCGGCGTTAGGCGGCTGCATCACCCAATCGCGCATCTGGAGTCTGCCGACTCCGGCACGCCCGAACTCGCAACCGAGCTCCTCGTAGAACGCGGCGAAGGAGCTGCGATCCAGTTCCGTCAAGCGCCAATCGAGCCGGGTGCGCGGCATGCCTAACGCGTCTCGCTCGGTACTCAGCGTGACGCGCGATGCCGGATTCGGCGCCTGCTCCTGACGCGTCATGAGCTGGAACGTTCGCGGCACGGCGCTGGGCGGCGGCGTCTTCAGCACGTCGTCCGACAACTTCCCGGTGTGAAACATCTCGATCAGTTGCGGATTGATTTGTTGAAACGTGCTCTGTGGCGGATCGCTGAGCGCGGCAGGTGAGAGCGATACCGTCGCGTTCAGGATACGACGCCGGCGCTGCACCTCTTGCGACAGCGCGATCTCGCCGCGTGCCTTCGTCCGGCCCCAGCCCCAATCATACATCTGCACGCTCGGCGGCGTTCTGCCTAACGTGACGAGATTGCCGCTCGGCATCTCGAGGTGTTCCATGAAGTAACGGCCAACGAGATCGTTGGCGTTGCCCAGGCCCGCGCTCGCCTGACCGTTCGACGCGAGGAGCAGCCGCGCATTCTGGATCGTGCAGCAGGCGAGTACAAAACGCTTCGCGCGCACCCGATGCTCCTTTCCCTCGAGTGTGCGCACGCGGAGCTCCTGCACGGCACTGGCGTTCTCGTTGGAAATGATCTCGACGACGTTCGCATGCGTGTACAGATGGACGTCCGGCGCGTCGACGATCGGCTTGCGATACAGGACACCGAAGCGCGCTGGCGCACTGAATTGCCACATCTTCGTCCAGGCAACGTTCCGGTCCAGCGGAAACGGCACGAGCGAAGGGTCGCGTCGTTGCCAGGCCTCGGCAGTCCATTCGTCAGGCCCTATTTGGACAACGCTCAGAGCGCGCTTGTAATAGGGATCGAGCTCGGTGCGCGCGATCGGCCAGCCGCTATGCGGCACCCAGTCGCGCACTGCGAAATCGAGCGGGTCCATCGTGGAGCAGAAGCCCGCCCAGTGACCGGTCGTACCGCCGAAGAAGTGCAGTCGCGCGGACTGAATGGGATAGTACGGCAAGCCGATATTGTCGCCACGGTAGAGGTCCTGCATGTGCGGGTCATAATCGAAACCGCCGCCTTCGAGCAGGAGCACCCGCCGGCCGGCGCCGATCCACTCGAGCGCCATACTGATCCCCGCCGCGCCCGCGCCGACGATGCACAGATCACCTTCGATCAGACTTCCCGGCTCGAGGTCGCGCGCGTCGGTGTGCATGCGCCGTCATCGTTAGGTTGTCAGCGACGCGAGAAGAGCACACTGGCGCGCCTCCGTCACCGACAGGATCCAACCATCGAGCGCCACCGTGCGGCCATGCTCGAAGTCGCCGCGCACCAGCGCAGCGACCGGCGGGTTGATCAAGCCGAGACGCGCCGCCAATGGGCGCGAGCCGAGAATGGCTTCTCGAATCGCGTTGACACTGGCCTCGGAAGGATTGAGGGTGCGGTACCGTTGGCCAATGTTGCGTACTTCGGCGACGCCTAACGTCGCAAGAACCTCTGGCTGAGCCAGTGACCGGACATCATACTCGGATCCGAGCTTGCAGCCCGTCGCGGCAACGCCAAGGGCGGTTGCCCCGAGGTAACGGAGGAACTGTCGGCGAGCGACCATGACTCTGGCATCCTCCCGCTGGATGCGCGACGGTAGCATGTAGCGTCAGAATCGTCAAGTTACCATCTTGCTTACCGAGGCTTCAGCGGCTGTCAGCGGGAGTACCGCACCCGCAGTCCCGTTGCCAGTTTCCCTCTCGCCTCACGAATTCTGGACAGAAGCCGACCGATGAAATTGAAGAAACTGCTCGCGCTCCCGCTGCTCTGCGCCGGAGCGATAGCTTCCGCATCCGCGCAATCATCGACCGACTCGAGTGGCTCCGTGCCCGTGGCGCCGCTGACGCGAGTACGAGCCGACGCCTGGGGCGCGAGTGTGATCAGGATCGATTCCGCCGAGATCGCGCAGTCGACGGCGCCGACCTTCTCTGAGTTGCTACAGGCGCGACGGCCCGGAGTGCGCGTGTTCCGCAGCGGCGGCACGGCAAGCGACGGGGCGCTCGTGATGCTCCGCGGACCGACGAGCGTGAGTGGGACGAACGAGCCGCTGCTCATCATCGACGGCATCCGCGTCGACGCGCGCCAGTACGACCTGGCGCTGTACTCGGGCACGTCGGTCGCCCCGACTCGACTCGACGATCTCGCGCCGGAAGACATCGATCGGATCGAGGTGCTCAGCGGTCCGGCAGCGGCGCTCTACGGCGAGGGCGCGTCAAATGGCGCGATCGTCGTGACGACGAAGTCGGGCGACGGCGGTCCGCTGCGATTGAGCGGCCGCGTGACGTGGGACGCGAGCAAGATGCCCGCCGTCTTCCCGGCCAACTACGGGCGCTCCGGCGTCGTGAACTCGAGCGGCACACCGACCAACAGCTGCAGTCTTCTTAACCAGGCGAATGGCTTTTGCACGCCGACACAGCTCAACTCGTGGAACCCACTCGAGCAAGCGAGCCCGTTTCGCGTCGGCAATTCGGCGCGAGCGCATCTCGAGATGAGCGGCAAGCCGTTAGGCACGTCGATCTACGCCGCCGTCACCGCCGACGAGCGGCAGGGCACGCTGCCCCACGACGAGGGTTCCCGGCTCGGCGTTCGCGCCAAGGTCCGACGGCTGCTGCCGGCACATCTCAGTGTCGAGGCAGTCGGTTCATGGCTGCGCGACGATGCGCGGCTCGACATGAATGGCAACATCGCCACGGCGTCGAACGTGATCGGCGCTGGTTTGCTCGGCGACGTCACGAACGACGCGAACCGTGGCTATAACACCTTCGGCACGCCCGGAGACTCGATCTACCCCGACCAGCGCATTCGCCATGCGACCCTGGGTGTCACGCTCGGCTGGCAGCCGGTCCCGTGGCTCGACGCGGCCGTCATGACCGGAGACGATCGCGTCATCGGTCACTGGCGAAACGACCAGGTCGGCCCCGTGACCAATTCGTCGTTCACCGCCGACACCGGCTATGAGCGCAACGTACAGCGGACCACCGGCGCGCGTTTGAGCGCGTCTTATCATGCCGGCGCGGCGATCGGCGGGACGACGGAGCTCGGGTGGGAGCGCGCCGATCAGCGGACGACGGCTCCGCTACTGTTGTTCCTCGAAGGCAACAACCCGTTTCTCGGCGCCTTTCGAGATCGCTCAACATCGTTTCGCGTCGGCGAGCACGTGAGCGTGTTCGACCAGCTTTTCGCCACCGTCGCAGCACAGCGCCTGTCGGCGCCTGTCTTCAATCAGGACCGGAGCGAGTGGTTTCCATCCGCGAATGTTTCGTGGACCGTTCCGGTTCGGTCAGCCGCCGTCTCCGACGTGCGACTGCGTGCCGCGTACGCGGACGCTGCCGGCTCGATGTCGTCGTTATGGGCTCTCTCTGGGTTCGTCCCGTTCCCGCAGCAACGCCCGTTGAAAATGGAACGTACGCGCGAGGAGGAGGTCGGCCTTGAGGCAACGTTAGGCGGCGCAGCACACGTGAGCGCGACCGCATTCCGCTCGCGGTCGACTCATCTCTGGGTCGCGAACGAACTGCCTCCACCTGGAATCTACGGCTGTTGCTTAGGCGCGTTCGACGCCCAGTACGCCGAGATGATCAACAGCGGCCTCGAGACCTCGATCGCGACGCCGCTGCTCGTGGTCCGGGATATTCGCTGGACAGGCAGCTTGTCATTGGCGCTACTGCACAATCGAGTGAGCAGCCTCATTGGTCCGCCGGAGATTTCGGCGTACGGACGCATCGAACAGGGTTATCCGTTAGGCGGGATCTGGACTGTGCCGTACACCTACGAAGACGCGAATCAGGATGGGCTCATCGCGTCGAACGAGGTGGTGATCGGACAAGGAGCGCAATACGCGGGTCCTGCGCTTCCCACAATCGAGTCGGCGTTCGAAACGGAAATCGAATTACCAGGTCACATCGCGTTCACCGCCCACTTCGATTATCGCGGCGGCAATCGTGTGGTGAATTTCACCGAAGCTGAGCGTTGCAAATTCTCAATCTGTCGCGACGCGGTGGATCCGGCGACGCCGCTCGACGAGCAGGCCGCAGCGGTCGCAGCACACCAAGGGCCGGCTGGGGTCGAAGGCTACACACGGGACGCAGCCTTCTTGAGAGTTCGTGAAATTGCCGTGCACTGGACACTGCCATCACAGTGGTCCGGCCCTTTCGGTGCCACGCCTACGATCACGGTCGCCGGGCGCAATATCGCCACCTGGACCAACTACCCAGGCCTCGATCCCGAAGTCAACTCTCTCCGCCCCAGTGGGCTTCCGCGGCAGGAGTTTCTGATACCACCCTTGCCGCGTGTCCTGGTCGTGCGACTCGACATCGGCCGACGTGACTGAGATAGAGCCTTCTGCGAATCCTTGGACTGGAATGTCGGGGCGACGAGCGGCGCCAAGTTCCGAACGGCGCTGAGCTCCGAACAGCGCTGAGCTCCTGACGCGATCAAAGCCTCGTTAGGCCAGACGTCGGTTCCTTGTCGGGCGGCGTCCCGGTCTAGCGTCGAGGTACGGCGACCGATACAATAGCCATCCCTCTTGGAATCTCGAGCGAGGCAACGTGCAACGCACGATCGGCCGAATTATCGCAGCTGTCGCATGCATCGCGCTTGGCGCGTTGATCCAGAGATACTACGATGCCAACCATCTGCACGGCAGCTCGGCGCTCGCGGCGAGTGCACTACCGAGCAAGGCCTCCGAGACAACATCGGTGCATCTTGCCGGTACCGACTTTCAGCACGAGCCACTGTGGGCGTATGGCTTCGATGCGCCTCCAGCTCCTGGCGATACAGCAATCCCGCAGGGTCTGCCGAGCAGGAGCTTGCGGCATAACGAGGACTCCGTCGAGCAAACGAAGCCTCAGCATGTCGCGGGAAGCAATGCCACGTATTCGCTCGTGGACGCGCGTGACTTGCAAACGGTGGCGGACTGGTTTCCGAACGACCACCCACCCATGCCACCAGTCGTGTCGCGCGGGCCGGTTGCACTTGGTAAGGCAGCGCGCGCGTGTGGATCCTGTCATTTACCAACCGGACGTGGGCGACCGGAGAATGCGCCCGTGTCTGGTCTTCCGGTCGCGTACTTCAAGCGGCAGATCCAGGACTTTCGGACCGGCGAGCGTCGCAGCGCGGATCCACGAAAGCCGAATACCAACACAATGATTCTGCTCGCGCGAGGGAATGAGCGACGAGGAACTGGCGGCGGCAGCGAACTACTTCGGATCGATCGCATGGAGGCCGTGGATTCGCGTCGTCGAGACAGACATGGTGCCGCGCACGCGAATCAGCGGCAATCTCTTCCTGCCATTGGAAGAAACGAAAACCGTGCCGATCGCGGGACGGATCATCGAGATGCCGGAGGACCCGGAGCAATCCGAGAAGTATCGTAGTGCGCGCTCGGGCTTTGTTGCGTACGTACCCCGTGGCAGCATCGCGAGAGGCAAGCAGCTCGTGACGACCGGACGTGGCAGCGCCCTGGGCAATCAGGCCTCCCCCTCCCCGCCGAAGACAACTCCGTGTACCACGTGTCACGATCCCGACCTGATGGGCGCCGCCGACGTGCCTCCGATTGCCGGCCGATCGCCGAGCTATCTCGTTAGGCAGCTGTGAGACATGAAGCAGGGGACACGCAATGGCGATCTGGCCAGCTCATGAAACCCGTGCTGGCGAACTTGACCGCGGACGACTTGGCTGCCATTGCCGCCTACGTTTCCTCCCGCCTACCTCCCGGCTCAGCGGCATCAGGAAGGAGGCGATGAGCGTATGCACATCGTTTCCGTGACACTTTAGTAGGAGGTGAGCGATGCAAGCCGTTCGTTGGCTGTTCGCCCTTACTGTTCTGGCTGTCTCGACTCGCGGTGCGGCGGCGCAGGCTCGACCGCGAGGTGCCGCACACAGTATCCGAGACACGCTCGCCGAGCGCGTCGCGCAACGCGCCTACGAGGCCTTCAGACGGCATGATCTCGACGCCACGTACGCGAACTTCGACTCTGTCTTCACGTACGAGCGGTTCGGTGGCCCCGCTGGCTCGCACCAGCTACGGCGCGATGACAATCTGCGGAAGATGAAGGCTGACACGACGGTCTTGCGCATAATCAACGGCCAGCGAATCGTGCTGGTCCGCAGCGACGTATATGGCGCCTTCGTCAATCAGGAGTGGAGGAGCGGTTCGCGGATGGCAGAGAGTTCAAGCACTTCGAGCTGCTCGAGGTGCGCGGGGACAAGATCGTGAGAGAGATCGAGGGAGACCGACTGCTGAACCCGAATCGGTGACGGTCCCCCTTCTTACTTGCCCCTCCCAGGGTTCGAACCAGGAACAGGCTCTCGTTCCTCACCATGTCTCATCCGATGTGCAAGCGCCGCTTGCCCCATCGCACTCGGTGTCGCGATGAGTTGGTCCAACTCTTCGGCGACGTCTTCGCTTTCCCAGTAGTGGGTGTGCGTGCCCGCCCCGAGGCAGCGCTCTCGGCGCCGGTCCCCAACGATCGCCTGATCCACCGAACGTCGTTCCCAGATCCCGTTCCAGGAGTCGTCGCACCAGAGATTGCGCCCGACGTAGTCGCCGCTCGTGTAGAGATTCACCCAACACTCGACCAGCAACTCGTTAGGGTCCGGGCAGCGGGACGAGATCGTCGGCAGTTCTTCTGTGCGCAGCGGATTGTTCTTTCGCGCCTGCTCCTCTTCCGGCGTCGGATCGGTTGCGTTCACCCAGCCGTAGAGGTGCGGGAAGTTGGCTCCATACAATTGTCGTAAGGGCGAGCCCATCGTGACAAGGCGACACTGGAGGTCGGACACCAGGTCGTGATCCGGCGAAGCCTTGGGTACGCCATGATGGAGGAATCGCAGTAGATCGGTCGTGATCACCGTTCCCTGACTGTGCGACACGATGACGATGCGATCGAAGCGCTGCTCGCGGACATGGCGAAGGAGCGAGACAAAGCGCTCCGCGATGCGCGCGCGGGGTGTGCTCTCTCGCGGCGTCTCCCGGAGATAGTTGTCGACGTCGAGCACCACGCCCACGGCCGGGCGCGCGCGCTTGGCCAGTGTCTCGAGCCGCAATCGCGCCGCGCCGGCGGTCGCCGCCGACGCGAGCACCGCAAAGGTCACGGTGTCGATCGCGTTCTGCGTCCACTGTTCCGTCATCTTCGCCGCCAACCAGTGTCCGGCGTGACTGGCGACCCAACCCTGGAAGGCCGGCGAAAGATTGAAAAGGGCACCGACGACCACCGCGACGAGCACGCTGATCGCGAGCGCCGTCCCTGCGATCCGCAGCCACCAGAAACCGTCGGTCATCCACAAACCGAGCCGGCGGCCACTCCATGTCCTGGGATCAGGCTTCTTGACCGACGTGAACGCGATGAGCGCGATGAACCAGGAGATGAGTACTAGTACAATCGTTAGGCCGAGCACTGCGATGATGAGGCCGGACGTGGCGCCCTGCGCGATGAGCGCGACGAAGAAGCGCTCGGAGCACGCCACCGCAGGATCGGTTCCGCATGCGAAACCCGCCGGAACAATCCCGGGTGCGTGAATGATCGGGAGCTGACCGGACGCCAGGGCACGCGGGAACAGGTCGAAGGTCCCGCGCGCTTTGTTCGTGAGATAGACGAGGGATCGATACAGGACGAGAGCCGCGACCATGAACGAGAACACGGAGCTACCGAGCGTCACACGCGCCGTCCACACCGCGCGATTGGCGCGCCGCCGTGCCGTCCCTGTTGTGCGCAGCCACAGATAGAAGCGGACGCCGAGGGTGATCGCGACGGTGATCCACAACAACAGCCAGGTCACCATCACCAGGGCATAGCCCCACTCGAATCCGATGAGCGCGAAGTCGCGAACGCGATCGGCGTTCGCCATGTCGAGCGAACCAACGAGGCTGCTGCCGCTCTGCAGCGTTCGAGCAACGATTGCAAGCACGGCCACGGCACCGAAGACCAATGCTCCCGACCGCGTCTTATTGTACTCTCGGAAGACAAGGATCAAGCTGCCGAAGCTGAGCAGGGAGATCGAAGTCGTGAGCAGAACAGTGCCAAGGCGCACATCGTCCGCCGGCGGGTTGTTGTTCAGCACGAGCGCGCCCGCGACGATGAGAACCATATAGTAGACGAAGAACGATGCCGCTTTGCGGTCTGGCGGAGAGCGATAGATCGCAATGCCACCGCCGACAACGAGCAGCGTCGCGACGATGACGATTCCCACGTGCAGTCGGTATGGGTCCGCGATGGCGGCCGGGATGAAGAGCGGTAGGAACGCAAACATCACGAGAGCGGCAACCGGCACGACAACGGTGAAGATCCGGATGGCCCAGCTGTGACACCACGCATAGGCGGCCCATGGCGCGTAGGGCCCCGCGTCGGGACCGGGATTCTGCGGTCCCAACCGCATCTTCTCCCGAGCTCGGGCGACCGCCGCGGCGATGTCCACCGTCTTTCGGCCGAGTTGACTGACGTGCTGCACGAGCTGATAGGTGGCTCCGAGGATCCGGAGCAGGCCTGATCCGAGCCGCGAGAGGTCCGCCCAGTACATCTCGAAGACGTGGACCTCCGTCTCGTCGCCGCGGCTCCGCCTAACGCCGACGGTTTCGGTGGTCTGATAGGGCTCGTTCTGGCTCTCGTACGGGTGGAGCAGCTCCCGCATGAACGCGATGTCGGGGCGCAACGCGGTTTCCTCTGTGCCGACGAGTCGGGTGCGATCGCGTGGACCACCGGTGACGGCGCGCAGGATCTGTTCGCTCTTGCTCGAACGGATTTCCGGAACGTGGCCGGCGCTGACGGGCGCCGTCGAAATGGTGAGGCGCCGCTCTTCGTTCCACTCGTATCTGACGCCGGCTGGGGCACGCTGCATCAACAGCTCGGCGACGGCTCGGCCGGTTTCGTCGCGCGGGGGGCTTCCGACTCCGTGAACGGCGATGACGGCGACGCGTCCACTCATGATGCACTCAATGAAGGATGGACTTCAACCGTACATCGGATTGTGAACAACGGCTAGAGGGACAAATATGAGAAGACTTTAATGATTCGGCCGTCTGGCTCACGGGTCGCGGCAGGCGAAGCTGTTCGCCTCGTCCGGACTGCCGCTTCCGTTGTAGACAGCGCGCTTCGGATACGCGCACAACGGACGCGCGAGAACCACCTGACCCGTGGAATTCTGTTTCGTCGCGACCACCTGCTCCGGCGCGACGCCGTTCTCCACCCACTTCGCGATCGTCGCCAACCACGCCACGTTCGACGGACCGTTCCCGCCGGCGCAGTGCAACACGCCCGGCTCCATGAATAGACGCACGTAGTCGCGCGCGTTGGCATTCTTCGCAAGCACCTGCTCGTAGTACCTGATCGTCTCGAGCGGATTCAGCGCGGGGTCTGCCCAGCCGTGCCACAGAATCAGCTTTGCCTTCCGCGCGCCGAACTTCGAGATGTTTGGATCGTCCGCGCCATACATCGGCGAGATGCGACGCCCTTCCTTATATAGGTCAGCGTGACTCTGGGTGTAGTCCCACGAGGGATCGTTGAAGACCAGATAGCGCGCGCCTTCGATCGCGAAGAACGGCTGCAGGCTCGGGTAGTGAAAGTCGTGCACGATGACGCTGTCGGAGCCGGCGATCCAGACTGCCCAGCCACCGCGGAGGTTTTCACCGCCTAACGGCTGGCCCGGATAGATCACGTTCCCCTCGGCGTCCGTGAGCGGCGAATAGATGGTTTCGATCGCGTGCCGCTGCGCCCTGGTCAGGCAGCTCGCGGCCGCCTTGTCGTCAGGGCACGCGGGCAGCGACGACAACTTGAACCTGCAGTCGCGCGGATCGCCGAGCACGCCGTCTTTCACACCGTCGAGTGCGTCGCAGGCGTCGAGCACGCGGGCGGCGAGCAGGTCGAGGTTCGCCTGCGTCACGAGGGGCTTCGCGAAATACGCCGGAGTCGGATACGCGGCGCGCACGTTGCGAGCAAACGACGCGAAGATGTTCGTGAACGGAATCGCCGGTGCGCCTGCGACCACGCCGTCGAAGTCTTCGGGATACCGCTCGACTTCCATGAGGGCCTGGCGTCCACCGTTGGAGCAGCCGTCGAAGTAGGAGTAGCGCGGCTCGGCGCCGTAGAAGGCCTTCGTGAGTACCTTCGCAACTTCCACCGTGCGATGCACGCCGAGGAAGGCGTAGTTGATCTGTCGCTCGGGGTTGTTCAGGGCCCATTTGGCGCCCGCGCCGTCGGCCGGATCCGCATGGCCGGTGTTGGTGCTGACGGTGACGTAGCCGTACGTCGCGTTGCGGGCGACGTCGCGATTGATCGAGCCGGCGAATCCACCGTTGCCGCCCATGAGTAAACGCTGATTCCATTTGTCCGGCAGCGTGACGACGAAGAGGATCTCCTTGCTGATCACCCCCGTCACTCTGCAGTGCGGCGTCCGCGCCAGATCGCCGTGGTCGAGCGGGTCGGGCGCGTCGACGACTTCCGTTAGTCTGACGTCGGGGAGGCGCAAGCTTCGGAGCGCGGCGCACGCGCCGCCGGGTGCGGTGACGGTGGCGGGCGCCTGTGCGCGAATCGGCGCCGCAGCGAAGAGCATGGCGGCGAGCGTGAGCCCGAGGTGGGCGTGGGATCTTTCAGGCATAGGAGGTCTACCGATTCAGGTATCGTATCCTTCGAGGTACTGGTTGACGTCTATGAAGTCGCGAGCCACGCTTCGGCGATGAAGATTGGTCTCGTTGGATTCGCCGGCTCGGGGAAATCGACGGTGTTCAACACGATGACCGGACTCGTCGTCCCCGTTGGGTACGGGAGCGAGGTCCGGCTCGGTGCGGTTCGCGTGCCTGACGAGAGGATCGACGCGCTGTCAAAGATCTTCTCGCCGAAGAAGACAACGTACGCCGAGATGAGCTTCTGCGACATACCGGGCGAGCGCGGCGCGGAGCGGAAGGGGCTGTCCGCCAAGGCGCTCCAACCGATTCGGGAGCAGGACGCGCTCTGTCTCGTGCTGAGAGACTTCACGAATCCGGCGATCGAGGACGACCCGAACCCTCTTCGTGACCTCGACGCCTTTCACCTCGAGTGTGTATTCGCCGACCTCGATATCGTCGAGCGTCGCTTGCGGCGCGGGCAGAAGGACCACGCGACGCCGCGGGAACTGGCCCAGTTCGATCTGATGAGGAACGTTCTCGAAGATGGCCGGCCACTCCGCAGCGTCCCGGCCTCGGAGTTGGACCGCGGCGCGCTGAAGGGATACGGTTTCCTCAGCGACCTGCCGCTGCTCGTCGCGGTCAACCGTGACGAGGAACGCGCGGCGGCGCCGCTGCCTAACGACCTTGCCGCCCGAATCGGAGCGCTGAACGCTGGGGGCTTGGTGCTCTCCGCCAGCGTCGAGGCCGAGATCGCGACGATCGATGCGGCAGAGCAGGCAGCATTTCTCGAGGATTTGGGTTTATACGAGTCGGCACTCGCGCGCTTTATTCGTGCGGCGTACGACCTATTGGATTTGATCTCGTTCTTCACCGTCGGCGCGGACGAGGTGCGCGCGTGGCCGATTCGTCGCGGCACGCTGGCTCGTCAGGCGGCCGGCCGAATTCACTCGGATCTGGAGCGGGGCTTCATTCGAGCAGAGGTCATTCCGTACGCGACGTTCATGAGGCTCGGCTCGGAGCAGGCGGTCAAGGACGCGGGGCTGCTCCAGATCGAGGGAAAGGACCACGCCGTGCACGACGGCGACATCATGCACATTCGGTTCAACGTGTAGACAATGGCGAGGGCGCGCGACGTTCGTCAGCTAGCGCGGTCGAGAACTCGAACTTCTTTCTCGAGTCTCGCGCCGAGGTGATCACGCTCCACCTCGAGATCGTAACGCGCCTGCAGATTGAGCCAGAAGCGATCACTGGTGCCGAAATACCGCGCCAGCCTCAGCGCCGTGTCCGCCGAAATCGCTCGCGTGCCATGGACGATCTCATTGATCCGGCGCGCCGGTACGCTGATGTCCTTCGCCAATCGGTACTGGGAAACACCAAGCGGCTCGAGAAAATCGAGCGCGAGTACTTCGCCAGGATGGATTGGTGTGAGTTTGCGATGTGCCGCCATAGTTACCGTCCTTCGCTTTGCCGCCTTGATTACCGATGGTAATCCACCAGTTCGATGTCGTGTGCCCCGTCCTTCCACCGAAAACAGATTCGCCATTGGTCGTTGACGCCAATACTGTGCTGACCGGCGCGATCGCCCTCGAGCTTTTCCAGGCGGTTGCCGGGCGGGACCCTCAGGTCCGCCAAATACTCGGCGGCATCAACGAGCCCCAGTTTGCGTAGCATGAGTCGGTGGAGTTCGGCCGGGAAACGCCGAACTCGTTCTCGGCGGAAGAGCCGTTCCGTGTCGCGATCGCCGAAACTGTGGATCACTGGTAATAATAACGCGTGGCGATCATAACGTCAACCGTTACTATAGGCGCCAGCCTTCCCGCGCGTGCGGTCGCTATTTGCAGCAGAGGTATAACTGCGGTATACTGAGGGTATGAAAACAGCGATTTCCCTCCCGGACGATCTCTTCGCGGCGGTCGATGTGCTCGCGCGCAAGCTCGGCATTCCCCGCAGCCGACTGGTCGCCGAGGCGCTGGCGGAGTACGTCGCCAAACATCGGCACGGCCGAGTGACCGAGCAGCTCGATGCGGTCTACACCGCCGAATCGTCGGCCGTCGATGAGCCGGTTCGTCGCGCGCAGCGACGCGTCGTGAAGCGAAACGATTGGTGATCGAGCGCGGTGACGTGTGGTGGGCGGAGCTCGAGGAGCCGCGTGGATCAGCGCCGGGATTTCGCCGGCCGCTCGTCGTCGTTCAGATCAATGCGTTCAACAGGAGCCGCATTCAGACCGTCGTGTGTGTCGTGTTGAGCTCCAACCTTCGCCTCGCGGATGCACCGGGGAACGTCGTCGTGGCCAAGCGAGACGCTGGCCTTCCCAAAGATTCAGTGGCCAATATCTCGCAGATCGTCACGGTCGATCGAGAGGTGCTGACGGAGCGCGCCGGCAAACTACCGCCGCTCGTGCGCGAGCGGATCGACCGCGGCTTACGACTCGTCCTGGGGCTCTGAGCATCTGCTGAAGCGCAGAGTTCCCAAACGGCTCGCGCAGTCTGGAACTTCGCGCTCTTTCGCACTTCGCGCCTTTACAGAGATTGACTGATCGCGAGAATATGCGTCCTTCCCTCCGCCAAGGCCCCGCCGATGACCGACCAGCTCTCCCGCCGAACCTTCGCCAAGCTCACGGGTGCCGCCGCGCTCGGCGCCGCGAACGTCCCCCTCGTCAGGCAGGCGGCACACGCCGCCCAGGCGGCCGCGTCGCCGCGCTCGTTCCCGACGGGCTTCCTCTGGGGAACCGCAACCGCGTCCTATCAAGTCGAGGGCGCCGTCGCCGAAGACGGACGCCTGCCGTCGATCTGGGACAGCTTCTCCCATACGCCCGGGAAAGTCGCCAACAACGCCACCGGTGACGTCGCCGACGACCACTACCATCGCTACAAGGACGACGTCCAGCTCATGAAAGCGCTCGGCGTCAAGGCATACAGATTCTCAATCGCATGGCCACGGGTGTTCCCCAAGGGAAGCGGCGCGCCTAACGCCAAGGGCCTCGACTTCTACAACCGCCTCGTGGACGAGCTGTTGGCCAACGGCATCGAGCCCTTCGCCACGCTCTACCACTGGGACTTGCCGCAGGCGCTCCAGGATCGTGTCGGCGGCTGGGAGTCGCGTGAAACGTCGGAAGCGTTCGGAAAGTACGCCGGCTATGTCGCTCAGCACCTCACCGATCGCGTGAAGCGCATTTTCACGATCAATGAATTCGGCGCTTTCATGGAGCTGGGGTACGGCATCGGCATCCACGCGCCGGGAATCAAGCTGCCGCCCGCGCGCCTCTATCAGGCGCGTCATAACGGTGTGCTCGGCCACGGGCTCGCGGTGCAAGCCATCCGCGCCAACGGCAAATCGGGCACACGGGTAGGGTTGGCGGAGAACCTCGTGGTGGGCGTGCCGGTGATCGAGAGCGCGGAACACATTGCCGCGGCGGAGAAGGCGACGCGCGACATCAACTCCCAGTACCTCACCGTCATCATGGAAGGGAAGTACACGGATGCATACGTCGCGCGCATGGGCGCTGATGCGCCGCGAGTCACGCGGGAAGACCTAACGACGATCTCTACACCTATGGATTTCGTCGGCATCAACATCTATCAGCCAACGTTCGTGCGCGCCGACGCGGGTCCGAGCGGTTATGCCGTCGTGCCGAATCCGCCGTCGTACCCGCACATGATCTCGCCGTGGCTGTTTATAGGACCAGAGGTGTTGTACTGGGGCCCGCACCATGTCGCGAAGATCTGGAACGTGAAGGAAATTTATATCACAGAAAACGGGACTTCCTCGTCGGACCTTCCCGCCGCGGACGGGAAGGTGTACGACACCGACCGCATCATGTTCCTGCGCAACTATCTCAGTCAGCTCCAGCGCGCCGTGGCCGACGGCGTGCCCGTGCAGGGCTACTTCCTCTGGAGCCTGATGGACAACTTCGAGTGGGCCGACGGGTACGGGAACCGGTTCGGCCTCCACTATGTGGACTACGCCACACAGCGTCGCACGCCCAAGTTGAGCGCCGCGTTCTACCGCGAGGTCATCGCCCAGAACGCGGTGGCGTAGCGTTCGGAGCGTAGGCGCCGACGACGTCGAACAACGACACGAGGTCGATCGTCAGCGACTCGTTAGGCCCGGGCGGGGCCAGAGCAACGACGAGGCGAGCACTTCGGCGTGGCGATCGCCAGGCCGCCATCGCTCGACCAGCCGGCGAGACAGGTCGACGACCCAGTACTCCGGCACGGCGACGCGCTGAAGGAAGCGCCGCTTGATCACTCGGTCTCGCGTCCGGCTGCTGGGCGAGAGAACTTCGATGGCGAGGAGCAACGTTGTGATCTCGACCCAGTCGCGTGCGTGCGAGAGCGCGGCAGGCACGACGAAGAGGTCGGGCTGGATGATCGAGTCTTTCTCGAGCTCGAGATCGGCCGGACTGCCGAGGACGCGGCCGAGTGCGTGGTGCGCGACGTACGGCTTGAGTACATCACGGAGCAGTTCGAGCATTTCCTGGTGAGCGAGCCGCGGTGCCGGCGTCACGATCAACTCGCCGTCGATCGCCTCGTAGCGAGGCCAATGTGTCGGCGACGCTTCCATGAGCGCGCGAACGTCGTACGCGGTCCAGCGCTTCGGATAGGTTCGATGCGTGAGAGGCATTGCCATACAATGCTCGGCACTCCGCGAACGTGGCAAGAGACGGAACGAGTCACGCCGCATATTGCTGAGGTCGCGAAAGTGTGGTGGCATCATTCGGATTCGGCCAAGCGCTGAAACGCATCGTTACTTCGCGCCGTTCCGAACTGATTCGGTGACGGACCGGACTCTGCGCAGTGCCAGTGTCTGCCGATGCCGAGTAGACAGGTGCAGCGCCGAGGAGGTAGTGTATGGCCATGGCGATCAGCGTCCCGCGGTACACCATTGCCGATCTCGAGCGGTTCCCTAACGACGGAAGCCGCTACGAGCTGCTGGACGGAGTTCTGATTGTGACTCCGGCGCCATCGCACGCGCATCAGATCATTGCGAATCGCTTGCATTTTCGCCTTACGCAAGCGCTAATGGTCCCGGGTTTCGCGCAGGTCGTCGGTCCGGGAGCCATAACGGTGCCTCCGAGAACGCAACTGGAGCCGGACATTCTGGTTCACCCGGCGCGCTTCCCAGTCGACTCCAAGTGGGAAGAGATCGACGAGCACTGGCTCGCCGTGGAGGTGTTGAGCCGGTCATCCCGCGTCTATGATCGCGAGATCAAACGCGACGCCTACATCGCGCTCGGTGTGCAAGAAGTTTGGCTCGTCGATCGCTGGAGGAAAGTGGTGGAGGTGTCGCGCGCGAGCGCGCCAGCGAAGATCGTACGCGACGTCCTGCACTGGCATATGCCAACGCTCGAGTTGGACATCGACATTCTGCTCACCGAGACTTTTGCGGGACTCTGATGCCGACTTACCAATCGAGTACTGGCGGGAAGTACTCAGCGATCAGTTCCTCATAGTACGGGCGCAAGCTACGCACGTTGGGCCGTTCGTGACCCTTGGAGTAGAGATCGTAGGAATTGAACGCCCGCACCCATTTTAGCATCTGGCGATCCTGCTCGTTCAGCAGATGGGTGTACCCGCCTTCGCGGTGGATCGCATAGCACGAGTGATAGCGGATCATCGCGAGCGCCTCGGCTGGCAGGTAATCCTTCGCGACGTGATACATGTACTCGTCATGCCCCCAAGAGAGGTGCACGTCGTCGAGGCCGCATCCCTCGGAGTAGATGCCGCAGGCCGTCTGGTACTCGGGCGTCTGTTTGTCCGGGTTCTCGGCGAAGAACTCGGGGAACACCACCTTGTCGCTGAATGCGCAACCCACCGGGAACGTATCGCCGACCACTGCCCACTGGGGTTCGCCGAATAGATACAGAATCTTGCCGAGGTCGTGCACGAGTCCGGTGAGGACGAACCACCGTGGGTGGCCATCCTGGCGGATCGCCTCCGCTGTCTGGAGCAGGTGCTCGATTTGGCTGAAATCCGCGTCCGGATCGCTGTCATCGATCAGCGTATTCAGGAACTCCATACCCTCCCAGACGCCCATGCGCTTGGTGCGCAGAGGCAGGTATTGCCGCTTCTTGGCTTCGACGAAGTCGACTGTCTGATGGCGATGGTTCAATCGATAGAACTCGCGAATCCCCGGACGGACGTTCTGCGAGTAGTCGCGGAACGCGGCGCCTGCACTGCTGCTATCATGCGCCGGGAGCGAGTCAGCAGCCGGGTAGCGAGCAGCCAGCGACTCTTCCCAATCGTCGACGTGATGCATGGGCCCATCGTTCTTCATGGCGCGACCAAACTGAGCAAGCGCCAGACCACGTCGCACGGTGAACCGAGTTTGGTCGAGTGAACATCTCGATCCCGGCACTGCTGTTCACGATGTCGACGCAGCCATGGAAGAAGGATTCGACCAAAGTCGTGAGTGCGAAGATCAATTTCGTCCGCGTGCACGACCGTATGCAGTTAGGCAGCAACGGATGACGACTAGAAGATTGCCAACGTTGAGGGGGACATCCGAGGTGAAAATGCGAAGAGTCCATCTGCCGGGCCCTATTCTCGCGTTCGTTTTGGGCTGTCATCCTGGCGGCGCCCTTTCCGGCTCCCAGACGAATCCTATGCCGCCGCAACCGACCGTGATTCCAGCCGGCGGAGGTGAAAGACGTTTTCTGCGCGGTGGTACGGCGCCACTGCTCATAAAAGTGGATCCAGTAAATACGGGCTCTCAGCGCATGGTACTCGGATTCTCCGAGCTGCCGCCCGGCGATGCCATCGGCATTCATCGACATCTCCAAGAGGATGAGATTATTGTCATCACTCGTGGAACCGCACGAGTGCAGCTAGGGAACAAGTTCATGACGGCGTCAGCGGGAGCAACGGTCTACATACCACAGGGGACGTGCATCGGCGTAACCAATGCCGGCCCCGACACGTTATCCAACTTCTTCGTGTTTTCGTCGCCGGGGTTCGAGCGCGCGCTCCGCGCGGTTTCTTCTGCGCCTGGCGAGCCGCCGAAAGCATTGACGCCGCAGCTTCGACACACAGCATTCGAAGACGCTCATGCCGTCGCAGATCCATTGGATTGCTGATCGGCCGGTCCGGAGACGAGCATGCATCGCGCCTTCTTGATCGCTCATCGCTGCCTCGGACTCGTCGTCGCGGTCTTTCTCGTGGTCGTCGCGGTAAGCGGCGGCCTGCTCGTGCTCGAAGGACCCGTCAGCCGCGCGCGACAGCCGCACGTGGTGCCGGCCGGTTCTCCCTTGCCGCTCGACACACTGGTTATGCGTGCGCGCGCGACAGCGGGCGGCGGCGATGTGGTGATGATGAGCTTGGGCGACTCGCCCGACGTCGCTTGGGGCGTCGTCCTCTCGACGTCTAACATCTTGGTTAACCCATACACCGGCGCGATCCTAACGAGCCCGCCGGGCCCCGATCCGCTGGTGGCGTTCATGCGGAAGGTGCACCTCCTCCACACGCAACTCCTCGGCGGCCGAGTTGGCAATGCGATTGTCGTTGGCGTGACCTTCGTCGCCCTCTTCCTCGTCCTCAGCGGCGTCGTCGTCTGGTGGCGGGACAAGCTCTGGCGCGTGAACACGAGCGGGTCGTGGAAACGGATCAACTTCGATCTCCACCACTCGCTCGGAATCTGGGCGGCGGTGGTCCTGCTCATCATCACGTCCACCGGCATCTGGGTTCGTTATGCGACCGTCGATGAGTGGATGCGAAAGTTGACCAGTTCGCCGACGCCTCGCATTCCTTCTCAGCCGGCAGCCGATCCGGGGATGCCACTGCTGTCTCTGGATTCCATCGCGGCGGCGGCGCGAGCATCTGTCCCCGGTGCCGCGATTATGAACATTCAGCTGCCGCCCGGGCCGAAGCTTCCGGCGATGGTGCAGCTCAAGTATCCAGAGGACCACACGCCCGCGGGACGCAGCCGAGTGTTCGTCGACAAGTACCGGGGGACGGTGCTGCTGGCGATGAGTACGCGAACGGCGGAAGCTGGACAGCACATGATCGACATCAAACGATCGTTGCACACAGGCGATATCTACGGCATGCCGACGCAGATTCTCTGGATGCTGGGCGCGTTCCTTCTCGCCACGCAGGCTGTCACGGGCGTGTTGATGTGGTGGAACGCGAAGCGCAGACTGGTTTAGCCATCGCTGGCTGACGTCGCCGGAGTCGTGAAAGGATGGGCAAGACCTCACGCTTCGATGACATCGACGCCGTACTGAGCAAAGGCCGGATCGTGCGTGGCGATGGTGTAGCCTTCGTCGAGCGCGTGCGCGATGAGCAGGCGATCGAATGGATCACGGCAGTGATGGCCCACAGGAGAACATGCGTGTCGACGAATACCTTCACGACGGCTCGTCACCGAAGGCGCTGGTGATGTCGGGGGGAAGCTGGTCGAAGTCAGCATGAATGACGATTCGTCCGCGAGCCAGCCCGAGGCGGCGGCGGCGAATGGCAGTCCGGAACGGCACGAGGACGGCTACGGGCGTGCCAGCGCGTGCGATCACGACGCGCTCGCCAGCCTGAACCTCTTCGAGCAGCTTGGACAGGTTCGTCCTGGCCTCGTGCACACTCACTTTGCGCATGGACTAAGGTCAGCTAATCTCGATCGATAGCGCAAGCCGTTCGGTCATGGGCGGCGAGGGCAGTTTAGCCGGGCCGACGGGACTGCTCGCGATCAGCGTGAATGGGCGCACGTTGCAGGAAGCAGTCGCCGCTCCGTTCATAGGCGATTGCGCTGTAACCACGACACGATCGCACTGGCGGTGCCCTCAGGGTTGGAAATCTGAAGCCAGTGATTACCGGTGAGCGTCACGAATTCAGCACGCGGAAACAGCGCTCGGTGAGCAGTTTCAAAAACACTACTCGGCGCGCTCAGTACGAGGACCGGTGCCGGTATGCTCGACACATCCCGTGTCAGATCGGTTGCCAACGTTTGGATGATGGCTGCTCCCTTCTGGCGCGTCAGCAGCGGAACGACCCGTCCATTAGGTTGAACGACAACCGCTCGACGGAACGCTATCTCCACATCGGGCGTCCAAGGAGAGAACTGCGGAAGGTTGCGGACTGCGGCGAGCGCTGAATCGAGATTCGGCCACGGGTCGAGCTCACCGACGAATCGTTGATTCACTGCTGCGACGGGATCCGCGATTGAGAGTGGCGATGCTTGCACTGCATCGACGAGAACGACGCCGCGTGTGTGTGCGCTGTCGGCTGCTGCGGCGGCGACGGCGAGCTTCCCGCCCCACGAGTGCCCAATCCAGATGTGCTCACCCGGCCATTCCCTATCAACCGCCGTTACGATGTCACGCGCAAGCAGATGAAAATCCCAGCTCGCTGGAGTTGGACTCGCGCCGTGACCCGGAAGGTCCAAGGCGATCACGTGTCGTCCTGAAAGTCGAGAGATGATCGGGCCCCAGGACGCGGCGTTGCCGCCCAACCCATGAAGCATTATGAGCGGCGTCCCGTCACCAGGCCACTCGAATGCGTCGAGCTCGAGCGATCCGCCGCCAATGACGCGCTCTCGTGCGCCGATCGGGATGACGACTGTTTCTGGCTTATGCGAACGGCATGATGCAGCGAGTGCGAGTGTTGTCAGCAGGCCGACACCTCGCCAAGTGCGCATCGTGACTCCCGAATGCAATCTGCCGTCCAGCATGATTTGCTCCTCCGCCTTGGTTGACGTGCTCTCAAGAGACCTGGTGTGACAGCACTGTCAAAATCACTCCATTAACACGCCTAACGTGATGTTTACTGACTCGTTTTGACAGAACTGTCACACTGCGCCAGACGGAGAAAGGCGGACTGCCGGTCGCCTTTGACGCGCAGCCACGTGAGCAAGTCGATGTCCGAGGACGAGAAGGCAACCGGGCGGCAGACGCTTGCCGCCAATTGGTGCGGATCGCAGTGATTCGGTGCCGGGCCCGGCCGAGCAGCGCGTGACTCTTCCGCGATGCCGAGTGGACAGGATCATTGCCGAGGAGGTAGTGTATGGCCATGGCCGTCAGCGTCCCCCGATACACCATCGCCGACCTCGAGCGACTCCCTAACGACGGGAATCGCTATGAGCTGCTGGACGGCGTACTGCTGGTGACGCCTGCTCCATCGTATGCGCATCAGATCATCGTGAGTCGCCTGCAATTTCGGCTGATGAAGGCAGTTATGGTCTCGGGTGACGCACACGTTGTGGGTCCGGGTGCCATCACGGTGCCACCGAAAACGCAACTCGAGCCGGACATTCTAGTTTTCCCAGCGCGCTACCCCATCGATGCGAAGTGGGAAGCGATCGACGAGCATTGGCTCGCGGTCGAGGTGCTGAGCCGGTCGTCTCGGGTTTACGATCGTGAAATCAAGCGCGACGCCTACATTGCGCTCGGTGTGCAGGAAGTGTGGTTGGTCGATCGCTGGAACAAGTCGGTGGAGGTCTCGCGCGCTGGTGGACGGGGGGACAGGGAGGGGGACATCGCTCTGGATGTGCTGCGCTGGCGCGTGCCGACGCTTTCGTTGGAAGTTGAGATTTCACTCACGGAAGTTTTTGCGGGCCTTTGAGTGCGATGCGGTCGGCTGCCGGCACCGTCGACACGCGCGTCAGCCATCGCGCAGTGCGACGCTCGGATCGACTCGGGACGCACGCATCGCCGGAACGTAGCCCGCCACGAGAGCAACGCCGACGAGGATCACCAGCGCGCTGCTGTAGCTCGTCAGATCGAACGTACCGATCCCGAACAACAAGCCGCGCAGCAACCGGCCGAAGGCGACCGCCATGAGAACGCCAAGCGCCAATCCAGTCGCAGCGAGCGTGAGCGTTTGCGATAGGATGCTGGTGCGGACTCGGCGCGCCGAGGCGCCAAGAGCGATGCGGATGCCGATCTCTCGAGTGCGCTGCGTGACGCCATAGGACACGAGCGCATAAACGCCGAGCGCGGCAAGCAACAGTGCGAAAATCGCGAAACCGCTGACGAGCAATACGACAAACCGGCGTGGCGACGCGACGCTATCGACGAGATCCTGCAGCGATCGCCATTCGCTCTTGGGCAGGTTTGGCGCAACGGGGAGGAGCGTCGATCGAACGGCCGTGGCGAGCTCGCCGACAGGGAGCACGCCACGCACAATCAGATTAGCGCTCCCATAATCCGGCATCTGCCGCATTGGGAAGTACACTTCGTTCGTAAAGGCGTGCTCCAATGCCTGATGCCGAACGTCGCCCACGACGGCGATTACCCGCGCTCCACCCGGGAGCGCGTCGGTCATCTGGCCGATCGGATCGAGATGAGGCCACAACGTGCGCGCGAGCGTCTCGTTAACGGCCACCACATGCCCGCTTTCAGGTGTGTCGCCGACACTGAAGTCGCGTCCTGCGCGGATGGGAATACCCATCGTTTTGAAATAGTCGTCGCTGACGACGCGAACGAATGTTTCGGGTTCCTGCCCGCGTTCGTAGACGTGGCCGGCGGCGCCGACGCTCCAGCTGCGGTCGCCCGAAAACGGAAGCACATCGGCCAGCGCGGCATTGGTCACACCCGGCAGCACGCGCACGCGACGCAACACTTCGTCGTAGTACAGAGTGGCGCGCGCAAGATCGGGAAACCCGGACGCCGGATCGACGCGAACCGTCGCGAGATGTTCTGGGCGATAGCCCAGCTGCTGGTTGATGACGTTTTCGAAACTTCTGACGAGGAGTCCAGCGCCGACGAGCAGTACGCATGCGGCGGCAATTTCCGCCATCACGAGCGCGCTCCGCGCGCGCGTGTGGCTTCGATCCCCCGCCGCGCCGCGCTGCCCGTGCTTGAGCGTATCGCTGACATCGTTCGGTGCTCGCAGCGCGGGCAACAGCCCAATCGCCAACCCAACACTGACTGATAGGCCGATTGTCATCGCCAGGGTCGAGCCGTCAACCTGAACGCGACTCAGCAGCGGGAGACTGAACGCGCTGAGGTACGAGACGAAGCGCGTTGCGAACACGCTCATCGCGAAGCCTAACAGTGCTCCTCCGCCCGACACGAGCAGACTCTCGGTGAACGCCTGGCGAGCGAGGCGGCTGCGCGCCGCACCGAGTGCGAGCCGCACGGCAAACTCACGCTGCCGGCCGACGCTGCGCGCGTACTGCAGGCTCGAAAGATTCGCACAGACGATGAGCATCACTACCGCGACTGCACCAGCCAGTGTCCACAGCGCCGGCCGGAACGCGCCTTTGATTCGCGCATCGAGCGCAACGACTTTCGGCCGAAGTGTATTGCGACGTGGGTTGTTTGCGGTGAGCTCCTTTCCGAGCGACGTGAGCTCCCCGCGCGCCTGATCGATGGACACGCCCGGTTTCAGTCGACCGACCAGAGCGAGCGTATTGCCCTGGCGGCTCGTCTCGTCGCTGAGCGGAAATGCGCTGAAGAGGTCAGCCGGGGTGCCCGGGCTGAACACGGAAGCGAAGTCGAACGAGCCGGGCAGCACACCGATGACTGTCGCCGGAGCGTTGTCCAGGGTGATGCGTTGCCCAACGATGTCGCGATCGGCTCCGAACCGGCGACGCCAGAGATCCTCTGTCAACAGGATCGCAGCGCCGGCTCCGTAGCGGCATTCGTCCGTGGTGAACGACCGGCCGAGGATGGGAGTGACTCCAAGAAATGGAAAGAAGTTGCAGGTTACGGAGACGTTCGTGAAACGCTGAACGTCGCTTCCGCTTGTGAGTGCCGAATTGCCGATGCTGTAGAACGCGTAATAGCCGGCGAGGTCCGAGAGCGACCGACTTCGCGCGCGCATGTCGAGAGCGTGTGCGACCTGTGTGCGCCACTCGGACACGCCATCGTCCGCGACGTTCGAGATCCAGACGAGGTGCCTGGCATCGCGAAAGGGCAGAGGGCGCAACAGTAATCCATTCACGAGGCTGAAGACCGTGACGCTCGCCCCGATGCCAAACGCAATGGTTGCGATGGCGAACGTCGTAAAGCTCACGTCTCGTCGCAGCGTGCGAATCGCATACCGAAGGTCCTGCCTAACGTCTTCGAGCCAGTCACGCAGTCGCGCGCTGAGGTCGCGCCGCTCGTTCGACTGACGAAACAGGATGCGTGCGTCGTGGACGACGCCGAATCGCCGTTCGGCTTCGGCGCGTGCATCCTGTGGCGCCATGCCGTCGGCTATCAGCTGCTGTGTGCGGAGCTCGAGATGAAGGCGGATCTCGTCGTCGGCCTCGCGCTGCGCGTCGCGCCGGCCTGGCAATCGAAAGAGACGACGAATACCTGGGCGAATTTCGGGAGTGCGCATGATGATCCTCTCAACCTCCGCGCGGAGAGGAGGTGAGAATAGCAGTCACCGCGCCGGCATAGCGCACCCACTGCGCGGTTTCGTCCGCGAGCCACTTGCGGCCGGCTCTCGTGGTCTTGTAATAGCGGGCGCGTTGATTGTTGGCGGTGACGCCCCAATCGCTGGCGACGAGGCCGCGCTCTTCCATGCGATGGAGGGCCTGATACAGCGCGCTGTCCCGGACGCCGACGGCGCCGGCCGATCGCGCCTCGAGCCACTGCGTGATCTCGAATCCGTGCATTGGCGTCCAGGTGAGCGCCTTGAGCAGCAGCACGTCGAGAGTGCCTTTGACGATCGCGGAGGCCTCGGCCATTTGTCCTCAGAGTAAGAGCACAGACTCTGAGGACAATATATGAGATCCGGCGCGGGCTGCGTCAAGCGCGCAGCCGGAACTAAGTCGAAACAAACCGCTGCCAGTTACGGAATGATCTGTAGCGCTGCGATCATCTGAGTTCCGTGATAACGGCAGCGGTACGGAAATGTCCCGACCTGATCCGACGTCCACATGAAGTTGCCGTCCAGCGCGATCGGTCCGGAGTCACCCCACGGCCCGCCGGTGACGCTGTGCACCATTTGACCGACGTTGTACCAGCAAATGGTCGTACCGAGCTTTGCCACGACGGTGCCGTTCGCTTCACCGACCGGCTGGCTCTGAAAAAAATAGTCGCCGGCGTAGATGTCGACGTCCGTATCGTCGCTCGATCCGACCTGGATCTGAAACGGCACCACCGTTGGCTCGTTAGGCTTCACCGTGACGCGCACCGGGTTGGGGAGTGGTTCTGGCACGCTGGCCAGGTTGGCGCCCCAGAACCGCACCTGATACTCGCCCACCGCAACCGAACCAAAGTCGTAGTCTCCAGAGGCGTCGACGTCGGCGTAGACGCCGGAGTTGAAGCCGCTCTTTGCCAATAGATAAATGCGCCCGATCCCCTGCGCTCGACCGCTCAGGTCCACGACGGTGCCGCGCACCGTTCCGGCGGGACCCGGCGCCGTTAGGCGGTTGGACTCACCGCCGCCGCACGCGTCGGCGAATGCAAGCATCGCGCTCCCGCCGGCGGCCGCGCCGAGCCGCGCGATGAACCGTCGCCGGTTCATCGCGTGACTCGTCAGGCAGCTCAGCTCACCGCCGGACATGTCTCCTTTCCTTGGCCGATGTGCGGATTGGTCAGTTGCTCGGTGCGCGAAAGGGGAAGCTTGGTCGCGCGGCCGGGACCGAGGCGCGCGTTCACGAGACCGAAGCGATAGAGATCTTGCATGCGTGACCCCTCGGCGAACATCACTGCGAAGCGCTCCTGCAGAATCATGTCGCGGACCTGCGTCGGGACATCGCCACTCGTAGGAACCGTGAGGTCAGGAAGGGAAACGTTCGGGAGCTCGCGATTGATGTTCATCGCCGCCACCGCGCCCGCGTTGTCCTGGTTGCGCCACTTCACCTCGGCGATGATCAGATTCATCTCCTCGGACTTGGTGAGCGCGATCGGCGAAGCGAGGCTTGGATACTTCCCGATGCTGTAGAACACCGTCACCCCGTCCGAGCCGCGCGCGTAGCCGAGCACGTTGTTGTTGTCGTGTCCGAGCTGCACACGCTGGTCCGGTTTGCCGCTGTACGGGTCGAGCATGGCGAAGTTCACCGTATCGATCAGGCTCCCCCACACGCTGGCACGGATCGAAAAGGAGCGGTTGTAGTTCGCGTTCCCCTGGTTGGCCATCTGGTTGTTCTGAAAATCGCTGTTGTTCGAGTACACGGCGTCGTACCGGAAACCGGCGGGCACCAGCTGTGCGCTGGCCATCGCGGCGGCGTAGTTGCCGAGCATCAACTCTGCGCGAGCGAGTCCGGCGCGCGCCTGGTTGAGCCGGGCCAGCCGTGCGAGCGAGTCCGTCCCGAAGTGCGCGGCTTGAATGAGCGGAATCAGCATCGTGAACGTATCCGCCGCCTGCTTGAAGATGACGCTGTCGGACACGGGCGCCGCACCAGCCGTCGACGGCATCTGGCAGATAGCCATCGCCAGCTCGAGATCGGCCCAGGCGCGAGCCATCTCCGAGGTGATGAAGAGCGGGCTGACGTGCGCCGTATCTTTGAGCACGTTCTCAAATCGCCGCGATGCGGATTCCGCCGCGCCGCGAGCCTGGAGCATCTGGTTCTCCGGCCGGCTGAATGCACCATCGAAGGGCCAGTTCTTTCTGATCAAGCCCTTCGAGACATCGAGCCAGTCGCTCCACGTCCCGGTATGCCAGAGCTCATCGGACAACATTCCCGTCATCGTTGCCAACTCGCCGACGGACACTTGCATGTCGCCCTCCGCTCCCGCAGCAACCGCCGGGAGGAGCGTCGCGCTGTTTGCCGCGTCGTTGGTGAATGCCTGTGGATTCTGTACGGTGAGGAGGTCGTGGCAGCCGATCGCGGCGAGGAGCATCGCTCCGGCCCACGCACAACGGACTGCCTGGTTCTTTATCTGTCGCATGTGAGATATCTCGTTGAGAAAGAAGTCGTGGCAGTCGATCAAAAGCGCGACCGGACGGTCATCCGGAACAGACGCGGCGACGGATCGGTGAGGAATGCGCCGTTGTTGCCAAACGAGTCTGCACCGGCCCAATTGGAATTCGGATCGTTGCAGTGGCAGTGATCCCACCACATGACGTTCTCGGCCGACAGCATCATCGACGTGCGGCCCAAGCGAACGTATTGCGCGTACCGATCTGGAACGTCGAACGCGAGCGAGATCGTGCGCAGACGAACGTTGTCGCGTTTGTCGAACGCGTCGAAGGTGTGCCAGTAGTTCACGGCCGAATCGGACGCGAACGTGTCGGCGCCATTCGGGCCGAGCAGCCTGAGGAAATCGTCGCCGGTGTGCTGGCGGAAGCGATACGGATAGTCGCCGTTATTGAACCACGCCCCGCGCTCCATCGTGATCAGCGAATAGAGCGAGAACCGGCGCCATTTGATCGTCGGTCCGTACGAGAGGTTGAACGTGGGCAGCGGTGGTCCGAAGTAGACGGCGGTATCCGTGCCCGTCCATGTGCCGTACGGAGCGCTCGCGGTGGGCGGCGCGTACGACACCGGTTTGATGCCGAACACCGCACCCACCGGATAGCCGACTCTGATCGGATTACCAAAGGCGTCGACAACACCACTGTTCCCGCCAAGGCTCGTCACCTTGTTCTTCAGCCCGTCCATTCGGAGCTCGTTGCGCCAGCTGAAGCTCCCGCGCTCGAACGTGAGCAGGCTGACGCTGGCCTCCCACCCCTTGTTCGTGATGCCGCCGATGTTCTGCGACTGGGTGGTGGTGAAGCCCTGCGATGGCGGCAACGCCACGGGTACGATCGCGTTGTTCACCTTCGTATTGAACACCGACGCCTCGATGCCAAGCCGGTCGGCGAAGAAACCAGCGTCGAAGCCAAAGTCCGTCTCCGTCGATTTTTCCGGACCGAGCTTGACGTTGCCCGGGCCCTGTGGAATGAGTGCCGGCGAGTTCTGATATACGGCGACCGGTTGGTACGTCTGAAACGAATCGAATGGGCCGGGCGCCTTGCCAGCGGTGCCGAGCGCCCCGCGCAATTTGAGACTGCTAATCGTCTTGGGCAGCCAGCTGTAGTTGTCGAGGTTGTAGGCGGCGTCGATCTTGGGATAGGTCTGGTATCCAAAGCTTTTACCGAACGCACTGTTTCCGTCCACGCGCACGCCCACCGTCACGAACAGTCGGTCGCCGAACGCAAAGCGGTTCTGCGCCAGCCCACCAATCTGCACGGAGTGGTTGTACTGCTCGGCGCCGAAGGTCTGGGAAGCCGCGCTCACCGTCGAGATGCCGGGACCGGCGAACTGCTTCCCGATCGCCGCGGTGAGCACTTCTGTCTGGTAGAAGCCCTGGCCGCCGAAGGAGAACGTGGAGCCGATCCCCATCGGCAGGTGGAGGTTCACCGTGCCGAGATAGTCCACTGTGTAGACCGAGTAGTTGCGCGACGCGTTCGTCTTTTCGCCGTTCGAGACGTACGCCGAGCCATAGTTTCCGTCCTGTGGAAAGAACCGCTCTTTCTGCTCGTCAACGACATCGGCGCCCACCGTGAGGTGGTTGGAGAAGGCGGACGACACCGCGTAGTTCGCGGTGGTGCTGCCCGTCCATCGGTTCGCGTCACTCGTCGTCTTGATCCGCTCGATGTCCGCGACGGAGATCCAGGCTTCGCCATAGGGGCGGAGCGCCGACGCCTGCCGCGGATCACCGTTCTCGGCGTTGCCGGTGAGCGTCGCCCAGTTGTTGCCCGACTGCAGCGCGTCGATGAAGTCGCGACTGAACGCCGAGTGCACGTCGAAGCTCAGCTTGTTCGACGCGTTCCAGTTCACGTTCGCGCGAAGATTGCCCTTCGATTGATCGTTAGGCTGGATGCTGCCGACTTCCTTGGAGTAGCCGCCCGACACGAAATAGGTCGCTTGGGTCGCGCCGCCTTGCACTTCGGCGTTGTACGATTGGAACGGTCCACTCTTTATCAGCGTCTTGTTCATATCCAGGGCACGCGTCCCATCCGGCCCGACGAAAAGCGGATAGAGTTTCGTCTGATAATTCGGGCGCTGACGATCGAAGCCCGTGCCCAGATTGAACGACCACTGCGGAGCGCTCTCGGTTTTGCCGCGTTTCGTGAAGATCTGAATGACGCCGTTCGAGGCTTCGGAGCCGTAGAGCGTTGCCGCGGCCGCGCCTTTCAGGACTTCGACGCGGTCGATGTCATCGGGATTCAGGTCGGAGAGGCGGTCTTCACCCGTGCCGCCATTGAAGTTGCAGCACGCCTGGTTGCCGAGGTTGGCCGTCCAGTCGGTGGCGCGCGTGTCGAGGCGAACACCGTCGACGTACACCACGGGACGCTGATCGAGCGTGAAGCTCGCCGTGCCGCGGATGCGGAGGTCCTTGGCACCACCAACGCCGCCGCCGACGCTCGTGGACCGCACGCCGGCGACCTGGCTTTCGAGAATGGAGCCGACGTCCGAGGACGGCTTCACGTCCTCGATCTTGGCGGCATCGACGACGCCGATTGGAGCGCCGAGCTCGCGCTTGGAGACCGCGCCGCCAGTGCCGGTGGTGACGACTGTGCTCAGCGTGACAGCGCTCTGCAGCAGCGCAAAGTTCACGTTCACCGAGTCGCCCGCGTTCACGGCGATCGGTTTCGCCTCGGGGCGATAGCCGAGGCGTTGCGCGCGTACGGTCGCCGGCCCGCTCTGGACGCCGCGAATGATGAAGCGCCCACGTCCATCCGTCTGCGCCCCGAGCAGCGACCCGGCGATTGAGATCGCGACGCTACTCAGCGGCTGGCCGGTGGCCCCGTCGGTGACGACACCGACGACAATACCAGTTTGTTGTGCGTGGAGGAGGACGGGTGAGGCGGCGAGGGCGAGTACGATCGCCCACCGCACGCGACCCAAAGAACGGGGAGGCGTTCGCTGCGCGGCATCGGTTTTCATGGGGCCCTTGAGGAACGAGAATCCAGTGGCTTCGATCGGGAGCGCGCTACGCGTTGCGCGCTCCTCGATCGCCACGGGTGAGAGACGTGGAGTCAGGGCACTCGTCGCCCGGCGTTAGAAACTTGCTTATAAGTGTGTTGCGTCACCAGATGCGGGGGATTTCGCCACTGCGCATCGCGCAACGAGGAGGCCGCGCACGGGACGACCGAGTGAATCGTCGGACGGACGTGCTGAGGCGCGGTGTCAGCGGGCCTGCGCCGGTGACCGACGGCTGGGTCGGAGTCATTACGGTGAGGCATGCCCATCGACAAGCCGGGGAACGGGCAGCTTTATCCGTATCAGTCGAACAGGCTCACATATGCCCCATACTAAAGCGCGCAGCCACGGACAAGATGACGTCGGATATGGCCGTCGAGCTAAAAGCGCACGGTTGCAGCGATTGCTCTCTATCCGGGCCTCGTTAGGACGGAAAAGGGCATGGAGGCGCCGTTCCTGGACATGAGCAACTCTGAATCACCTGAGTTCATCGGAGGAGCCGTGATTGCGGTCGCGAACGATCCCGGTGTGATGCGACATACGGGAAAAGTGCTCGTCGCGGTGGCGCTCGCCGCTGACTATGGCTTTACGGATGTCGATGGCAACGTGCCGTGTCCGCTGACAATCGCCGACGTTTGAACAGCACCCGGATTCATTTGTCGGAGCCGCAGAGTGTGATTTGCTGCTTCGCCTGAGTGGATGTGCTCTCGATAGGTGCGGTGTGACAGTACGGTCACAATCACCCCATTAAGGCGCGTCAACGAGCGGTTTACCAACTCGTTGTGACAGCTGTGTCACACACGTCGATTCTTGAACGAACCTCGAGGCAGGTCGCGTCGCGGGTCACCGATGACCTAACGACCCTCGCCCCGCTGTCAGTGCGTCGTCGACGCGTGGCAGCGACGAATGCGCATGAGGTCGCCGTGGTCAGAGCGAACCATCTCGATCGACTCGATGGTCGCCGGGTCGATTCCACGCAAGACATTCGCTGCCGCGTGTGGATCGGCATTATGGACGAGAGCGACGATGTGGTCGTCCAACACGACCGTGTAGGGTCCTCGCACGAGCGGCGACGGGTGGCTGTCGAGGCTAACGTGTCCGACGAGCCGGGCGTCCAGGGTATCCGGTGCAGGTGCCGGCGGACACTTCACCGGCGATGGACCACTGGCGCGGTGTGGTATGCAGCCAGCGAAGAGGAGGGCGAGCATGGGGGCAAGCGCAAGGCAACGTCTCATGCCTCTGTAACACACGTTGGCGCGCCGACGGTCACAGGTCGGCGCATAACGAGCCCTCCGCGTCCGGCTCAGCACGCTGCGGGTGACTTCTCGTCACCCTGCGCGGGTTTGGCTAACTCACGCCTCTCCGGGACCATTCATGCAACCGAGCTCGCGACGCAGTGGCGCACTCGCACTCACAGTTGCCCTTCTCTCAGCCGGCTGTCGGGACGCCGCGTCGCCACTCCAGCGGCTTTCGGGGCTCTACGTCCTCGAGAGCATCAACGGCGCTCCGCTTCCCGCCATCGCAGCGGAAGGTGGCGGACAGCGGTACACAGTGCTCGCCGATTCGATGACCTTCGATCTGAGCGGCAGCGTGAGACGGAGCTTCACGGTTCGATGGATCAGCAGCGCGCCACCTGTTACGGACACGACATTCAGCGAAACGGGGACGTTTTCATATTCGATCGAGCGAAACCGCTTGACCATTGGAGCACGCGTGTCGTGTCCTGCGAACGCGAACTGCGTTGGGGGTTGGGAGGAAGGTACGATCGACGCCAAAACAGCACGCGTCATTGAGAAGATCTTCTGGCCAGGACCAGAGTTCGTGTTCGCTCGCCGTTAGTGGAAGGCGGATGTGGCGGGCCTAACGGCGCGAGCGCCGCGAGCGGTCCTTGCCCTTCAGCTCAGTATCGGCGACGTAGAGTGACATCTTGAGCGACATCGCGATCATCGGCATTTTGTACTTGTGCACCTCCCGAGTCAGTTCGTCTGCGACACCACGACCTGATGTCGATCCCATCCACGGATTCGGGACGAGGCCCGATCATCGGTCGCGGACGTCTCCAGTACTCGGTCGACACGGGGGAAGTTCGCGTCACCTCTGTGGATTCGCTAAAGACCGTTCACGTCGACGTAACACAAAAATGGCCGAGTCATCGCGAGCGGCGACGGCGCAGCGCCGCGATGTTCGAGTTGCAGTCTCGTTAGGTCAATGAAGCAATAGTATCTTTGTGGCTCGCGACAATGAATGAGTCGAGGGTCCGTGCCGGACGCGTCGATGAATGAGTCAAACGTCGCAGCCTTTGCGGAGAGGCAGGAAGACGATCCCGAGCTGCCGCTCGACATTGTCCGCGACACGGTTCGCGAAGGATTCCCGGAATTTGCGGCTCGCTCGGTCGAACATCTCGGATCTGGATGGTCGTTCGATGCCTACCTTGTCGACGACGCGATGCTCTTCAAGTTCCCGCGCCATGCTGCAGCAGCGGGCGACCTGGATCGCATAGATCGGATTCAGACGGTCGTCGCTTCAGCAGTCGGCACGGAAGTCGGCATCCCGAAAATCACGTTGTGGGGAACGCCGAGCGCTCGCTTTCCGCACCGATTCGTTGGACACCTGCCGATTCGTGGCGTCGGGGCGTGGGGCGCTTCCGAGAAAACGCTGGAGCTCGCCGACGACATCGGTCACGCGCTGGCGCTGATCCATGCGATTCCCGCGTTGGCCATGCGCGAGCTCGATCTCCGGCCCGACGAGGAGGATTGCCAGGCGGCGCTCGACCAGGCGCGGCGCAAGGTACAAGCCGCGCCGGAGGTCGAGCGTGTTGCGCCAACGGAGTGCGAATGGCTAAGTCGACTCACGACGCTGCCTAACGATTATGCCGGAGTGCCGCGTGTGGTCCACGGAGACCTGGTGCCGCGCCACCTCATCGTGAGCGAGACCACCGGCCGGCTGTCAGGCATCATCGACTGGACACCGATGTTGGGCGACCCGGCACAGGACTTCAGCTGGCTGTTTTTCTGCCGTAATCTCTCCTTCGTGCGGCGAGCGCTGGATACGTACCGGCTGGACGTCGACGCGGCGTTTCTCGAGCGCACGATATTCTTTGCTCGATGTCGCGCCCTGGACTGGGTGGCGGGTGCCATGAGGACTCCCTGGGGCCCGGACCTGTATCTACCGATACTTCGCCGCGCCTTTGCTACGGATTAGGTCCGGTCATCGCTGCCTTACTGGGCGTCACCGATTGCCACGCGTTGTGAATTGCGGTGTAGGTCGATTCTTCGTGCACGGCGTGCGCGATGCGAGAGCCCGTGTCGAGGACGGCGGCCGCGGACGCGCTCTGTCCTTGCGATCGCAATACTGCCGCCAGCTCCTCGGCGGCGAAGATGTACGTCAAAGGGATGCCGACAGAGGGCCGATCGACCCAATCGCCTTTCTTCTCGATCGCACTCGGCCCTTGAAACACGTCAATGAACAGCGCCTTGGAGCGCGGCAGATCGAACCATCCCGCGCCGCGAAGGTGAACGGTATCGCGCGAGGCGGTGGCGGGTGGCAGAAAGAGCTTGCCCGCCAGCCCCTGTGACAGGAGGAAGCGATCGAGGCCTAACGACTGTGCATAGTTGCCGGTGGTGCGGCTGAAATAGATCGGCCGTTGCGGCCAGCTGTCGGCGACCATGCGCAGCACGGCGATGTCTTTGCGCTCGAGAATTCCCGAGCCGTCTCCTGTCTGTGGGAGATTCTGCGGGGTCACCATCGCGGTGATCCCCGCCTTGCGCAGCAACATTGGCTGTCGCAGCAGCACGTAATCCGGAATCGAGTCTGCTTGGGCGACAGTCATGTGGATTGGCGATCCAATTGGCTTGGGCCACGACCTGCCGCGATAAATCGACGGCCCCTTGGGGACGTCGTAGCTATAGATCGGCCGACGAATGATGCCGCGCACGTACCAATCGGTGTTGAGCAGCGACAGCACCGCTACCGTCACATCCTTCCGAACGCCCTCGACCTCCTGCGCGTACCAGAGCGGAAACGTATCGTTGTCGCCATAGGTCACGAGCACGCTATACGGCTCGACGGAGTCGAGGAGATCGTGCGCGAACGCGATCGTCGTGTAGTCGCCGCGACGCTCGGCCGGGTGCCAGTTCGCGACGAGCGGCACGAAGGCGACGAGCAGCACGGGCGAGGCGAGCAACAGCCCGCGCTGATTGCTCGTTAGGCGGCGGTCCGCCGCACGGGGTTGACGTTTGACCCGGGGCGAGGGAGCATCCTGTCGACCTCCGAACCGCAATGAAAGCGGAACGAGTACGAGATACCCAACGACGAGCAGGATCGGCGCGAGCGTCACACCGCCTCGTACCAGGTCGGCGAAGCCGAGCAGCAGCACCACCGCTCCCGCGACCGGCAACAGTGTATTTCTGGTGAGGAGCGACCGAGGCGTCATCGGCGCAATGTGTAAATGCTAACGACAGGAATGAGATGTATCTTATGTCCGTCGAGCGCTCAACAAGTCAGAGAGTTGTCAGGAACCACATACATGGGAGTCACCCGTTGCGCGAAGGCGTAGGAAGCTGTTCCTATCGTCGCTCAGCCTGCTGTGAGAGCAAGGCCGGCCAATCCATGACGACGCCGACGTGCATGCCCACCAGATTTGTCTGAATCATGAGCAGCTCCTTTCCGCTCGGAAACACGTCGTAATCGGTCATTTCCTGCTGGTCGTACCTGTCCTCGAAGAGGACGTCGCGACGCCTAACGCTCATGGGCGCGCCACGCGCGACGTTCGCCCGCATCATTTGCAATGGACCACGATAGTAGACGTCGCGATCGTCCGTGCTCCAAACCGGCTGTGTGCCGCCGCCCTCCGATATTCGAAGCGGCGGAGCGGAGTCGGTGAGCGATCGCACGTACACCTCGTTCCGGCCGCTCTCGTTGCTTGTGTACGCGAGAAGCTGCCCGTCGTGCGACATACGGGGCTCGACCGCGTAGGCCCTTGTCGCAATGAACGGTCGGGCCGCACTCGGCGTGTCGAGTGGGACAAGCCATATATCGCCTCGCTGCGCATTTGCCCGGACGTCGTACACACTGAATGCTGCATAGCCGTGCGGTGGCCCCATCGTGAACGTCAGCGCGGGTAAATGAAGTCGTATCAACTCGCGGGGCGGCGCCGTGCCGTCCCACGGCTGTGTGACGACGCGGAACGTCGAGCTCGACGTCGCACTATCCGGCGCGAGAAACACGACTCCGCGCGAATCCGGCGTCCATCCGACTGGCCGTAACCCAGAGATGTGATTCGTTAACCTCGTTAGGCGATGGGCCGCGAGATCGTACACCCAGATATCCCAGGCTAACAGTTGCCGGTCTCTGAGCTCGAGTGCTACCCGCTTCCCGTCCGGTGACACGCGAGGCCACGCGTAGAACACAGAGTCGAGACGAGTCCCACTTCTTCCGACCGACGATAGCGAGTCGTAAATGGTCGCTGACAGAGGTCGCGCGCGCCCGCCGTGCGTCACGCCGACCATGCTCAGAAAGCCAACACCTCGGCCGCCGTCGTCCATATACGCCATCCGGCCGTTTGCAGACGTCGCAAACGGCGAGTTCGAGGGAACCAGTTGTGCCTCGGGTCCTGTAACACGCAGCTCGTGTACAGCAGGTATCCATCGGCGTAGCGAGGGGTGACGCCGTTCCTTCGCAGCCGGGTGACTTTGCCATCTGTCAGCGACAGAACTCCGAGCTCCCAGTTGGTAGGCAGGCTGGTTGCAACGAAAAAGACCAACACTGCCTTTCCCCCGGGCAGAGCCTGCGAGAGCTGCAACTGGTAGATGTCGTTGAGGGTGTCGATTCGAGCGACGAGTGATTGCGGTCCGCCGTCAGAGGACACGGTGAAGAAACTCGCCCTGCGCCCGAAGAGAATCCGTCTCTCTCCTATCCAGAGTGCGCACTGATTGACCGTCGAATCGACGACGGCTGTCGGCGTCCCGCCGCTGACCGCCACTTTGACCAACTGGTAATTCGTGGTGAAGACGATCGACTGACCGTCGGGCGAAAACGATGGACAGCGCGCGTTGTCACTGTATTCGATCTTCCGTGGGCCTCGTCGATCGCCGAGTGATCGGACGAAGAGAGAGTTCCGCGGCCCGCCGACATAAGCGATCTGTGAGCCGTCCGGTGAGAGGTTGATCGGAGCCCACCCCCAGGAGCGCGCGGAGGCACTGTCAGGCGCGTCGAGATCGAGCCAGGTCGGCGCGATGGCCGGTTTGTCGCGCCGCAGCTCGAAGGCGGCGAGAGCAATTATCAGTACGCTCAACAAGAGAGCCGCGATTGTTGCAGAGACGCGGAGGCCCGGCAAGCGCCACGTCGTGTTCGACACGGATGCAGTCTCGAGCAACCGCAGCACCTCTTGCGCGTCGCGCGGCCTGTCTGCCGGGCGCTTCTCGAGACACTGCATAACGAGCGTAGCCAGCCACGCCGGTGTGCTCGAGCGGAGCTCGCCAACAGGGCGTGGCTGCTGGGCGGCATGGGCCGCCATAATCTGTTGCGCGGAACGCCCCTCGAAGGGCGGTCGGCCGGCAAGCATCTCGTAGGCGACCACACCGAGCGAATAGAGGTCGGCGCGGTCATCCGTCTTCGCCTCGCCCGCTGCCTGCTCCGGCGCCATGTAGAGCGGTGTTCCGAGCACCAGCCCGCGCTCGGTCAGTGTCGACGTCGGCGCATCACCCGATGGAAGTGACGCTTTCAATGCCTTCGCGATGCCGAAGTCGGTGACGACGGCGCCTCCATCGCAGAGCAATACATTCTATAGCTCGTGCATTCGTAAGTGAGCTGGACTTGCGGTCCAGTCCCTATTCCGGTTTTGACAATTTCTCATCATATACTCGCCTTGCGATGTCGTCGCGAGGCCAGCTGGTCGTTCCGGAGACATCACGTCCCCTTCTCTCGGTGGGGCCATGACCATTCAGAGGTGGCTGGGCGTGCTTGTCTCCGTGTCGGTTGCGGTAAACGCCGTTGCCTCGTTTTGGCTGGAGAAGAAGCGTAAGGCGCGGATGCCAGGTACCAAGCCCTACACGTGGGGCATCTACGTGGGCCTAACGAGCATGTTCTGGGGGACTCTTCTGTGCGTTGGTACGGTCGTTATGGCTCTGGCAGCGCAAAGCCGCTACATGGTCAGCATAATCGTCTTCGCGATGTTCGTTGGGTGGGTGCACGCCTGGTCTGGCTACTATACGATCCAGCGCCGACGCACCGCATTCGTCGTCGCGACTCTCATATCGCTGAATTTCGTGTGGTGGATTGCCAACACGATTTATGGGTGGAAGCGCTGGAGTGAGTTGACACCCCGGAGCACGCCATCACCTCGCGACGAACATCCGCAAGCAGTGAGCTGAGTGATGCAGGCGGCTCGGGCCTGACCTCGCCGCCGCCAAATCACACACGAGGCGCTTTGACCCGCCGAATCACGGAGACGCGATGAACACACGGCTGATATACCTGACCATCGCCATGATCGGCTCGACCGCCGCTCTCGCATCCCACGAGATTCCGGCGCGACAGCGCGCGTTGCCGGCGCGGCCCGCGACACCGCCATGCGGTCCCGGGCTAGACATCAAGAACGCCGCGAGAGATTCGCGCTGCTTCGAGCTCCGCACGTACACGGTGGCCCAAGGCGGCTCGGCCGACGTGCTGCACGCCCGGTTTCGTGAACGCACGATCGCACTGTTCCGAAAGCACGGAATGACCGTGATCGGATTCTGGCAGCCCGTCGCCAGGCTCGATCAACTCGTGTACATGCTCGCCTATCGTGATGCGGCTGCCAGAGATTCGGCTTGGGCGGCGTTCAACGCGGATCCGGAGTGGGTGAAAGCTCACACCGAGATGCAGGTAAGCGTTGACGTCGACAACACCTTCATGGTGGCCACCAACTACAGCCCGCTGAAGTGAGAGGGCCAGCTTACGAGACGCGTTAGGCCGACAGTATATGTCAACGACACTTGCACCTGAGCAACGCGCCGACGCGTGGAGCGCCGTTGCCGAGGCGTACGATCGGTTCTCGCAGCAGGTCACGCTGCCATTCGCCGAGGACGCGGCTCGGCTCGTCCGCATCGGTCCGGGGTCGCGCGTGCTCGACGTGGCTGCTGGCACCGGCAATTTCGCCTTCGCCGCGGCGCGCCGAGGCGCGCGCGTGCTTGCCACCGACTTCGCGCAGGGCATGATCGACCGTCTTCGAGAAAGGGCGCGCGAGGAGCACCTAACGGTGGAGTCGACCGTGATGGATGGGCAGGCGCTCGAGCTCCCCGACCGTTCATTCGACGTGGCCGCGTCAATATTTGGATTGCTGTTCTTTCCCGATCACGACAAGGGAATCCGCGAGCTCCTGAGAGTCGTGGTGCCGGGCGGCCGCGCGCTGATCGCGACGTGGGCGCCGCCGCCTCGCGGCGAGATGTCGCGCATCATGAGCCTGGCGATGGCGGCGGCGATGCCCGATGCGCCCGCGCCCGGCTCACCGCCAGCGCCGCCGCCGTGGGCGAGACTTGGCGACGCCGAGGCGTTGCGCGCGAGACCCGTTGATAATGGTTTCGCAAATGCTTACGTGGTCGACCTGCGGCACGTCTGGGTCTTCGACAAGCTCGAGGAGTTTACGAGGACGATGCCGCAGGCAGCACCGCAGGCCGTCGCACTGTTCGAGTCGATGACGTCGGCGCAGCGCACAGCATTCGTGAGTGCAATCGAAGAAGATTTCCGCGCGCGGCAAGGCGACGGGCCATACGCGCTCACCCACGAGGCGATGGTCGCCGTTGGGATTGCACCATAACGAGACGACAGCGAGTTCTAAGGCGGTGCGCGTCACCGATGACCTAACGAGCCTCGCCCCGCTATCAGTGCGTCGTCGCCGCGTGGCAGCGACGAATGCGCATGATGTCGCCGTGGTCAGAGCGAACCATCTCGGTCGACTCGATCGTCGCCGGGTCGATTCCACTCAAGACATTCGCAACGCCACTACCGCCGGGTGACGCGGCGGTGAATTGTCTGGCGTATGTGGACAGAGCGACCATGATCGTGGCTATCGACGAGGGGGCACGGCGCGTTTAGAGTGGTGCCTCAATCTCCGCGCCGTGGCACCGACGTGCAGCGTCGAGGACACTACCCTTGTGACGCGATACGGGTGGCCGAGCAGATGAAGCGCCACATACTGGCCGTGATCCCGGGCGATGGCATCGGCCCTGAGATCGTCCCGGAGGCGATCGGGACTCTCCGCACCGTCGCCGAGCGGTGTGGAGGTTTCCAGATCGACGTTCGACAGTTCGACTGGGGCACTCAGCACTATCTGACCACCGGCGCGATGATGCCCGCGGACGGCCTCGATCAGATCCTCGCCGCGAAGGCCGATGCCATCCTTCTCGGACCGGTGGGCGATCCGCGCGTACCCGATCATGTGACCCTCTGGGGGCTGCTCTTGCCCCTTCGTCAGAGATTCCAGCAGTACATCAATCTCCGGCCGGCCCGTCTCCTGGCCGGTGTACTCAGCCCCCTCGTCGGGGCCGAGGGCCGCATCGACATCGTCTGCGTGCGGGAGAACACTGAGGGTGAGTACGCGGGTGCTGGCGGGCGTGTCCATCGGGGCACTGCGGAGGAAGTCGCGATCCAATCCTCCGTCTACACAAGGACGGGGACGGAGCGCGTCATCCGCTTCGCCTTCGAGTACGCCCGTGCGCATGGCCGCGCGAAGGTCACGAGTGCAACGAAGTCGAACGCCATGCAGCACGGTATGGTGTTCTGGGACGACGTGTTCGCCGAGGTGGCCGCGAAATTCCCCGATATCACGTCCGAACGACAACTGGTTGATTCGCTCGCCGCCCGCATTGTGGCCAAGCCGCATACGCTCGACGTGGTCGTCGCGTCGAATCTCTTCGGCGATATCCTAACCGACATTTGTGCCGCCGTCACCGGGAGCATGGGCCTAGCTCCCAGTGCCAATCTCAATCCGGAGCGACAGTACCCGAGCTTGTTCCAGGGCGTGCATGGCTCCGCGCCGGACATCGCTGGCCAGGGCATCGCCAACCCGATCGCCATCCTCTGGTCCACGGCACTGATGCTCGAACATCTCGGCGAGGAGGAGAGTGCAGGGGCACTGATGCGGGCGATCGAGCGAGTGCTTGCCGAGGGACGGATCCGCACACCGGACCTCGGCGGGACGTCGACAACGCGCGAGATGGGAGAGGCGATTCGCCGCGCGGTCAGCGGCCGCCGAGCTGAGCGCTATTGACAATTCCTTCGGGCCGAGACAAGATGTGCCGCCCGATACCGTATATCGGATTCTGTATACGATATACGATCCGTCCCGTGGCGGCGAGGTCCGGGAGCGGGCACCGCAGCAGGTCAGGTAAGGATGAGGTGACCGATGCGCAGCTACCGCCTGCGCATCGTTGTTTGCATCCGCTAAACGCCTTCGTCACGTTTGGCGGCTTGTCACAGGTGCGTTCAGTTGCGAGCTCCCGACGCTCGTGCATGCCTAACGGCTTGTGGATCACCGCAGCAGCTGACTTTGAGGCGGTTGTCGCCGCGCGCGGCGGCTATGCCGGCCGTCCCCCCGCGGGGATTGCGTCCGTCCGGACAGGCGCTCTGGGTTTGAAGAGTGCCTCTACGTCCAGTTTCGGATCCTGACATATGATGTCACCGATGTACTCGCCGAGTGCGCGGTAGCTCTCGAACTGCGACTCGCCGAAGAACTGATCGGCTGTCGATTCGTGCGGGAAGCTCGGGCTCTCGATTGCGTAATTGTATACGTCGCGCGGCTCCTTGCCGTAGAAGCTTGGCTTCACGTACAGCAGCACGCCATCGTACTCCCGCTTTGCTTCGTCATCGCTCAGTCCCGCACGCCTATCCACGGCCGAGTAGCGAATGCGTGCCGTTGCCCAGTACGCGCCATCGGCAACGACCTTGCCATCGATTGAGCGCTTCTGAATCTTGAAGTCGTTGTAGTCGAACTCGATGGGGATCTGCATGTCGGCGCGAATCGCGCGAATCGCGTGGCCGAGATCGGCGAGATTGCACTCTTTGTCGGCGCTGGCGTCGCTCACGATGATGAACCGACACCGACGGAGAACCATTTCGTACAATCCGAGATTATCGAAGTGGCCACCGTCGGAAAGGTACACGTACTTGTGATTCGCATCGGTGAGACCGAATAGCTCACTCCACAGCGTAAGCAGGCTCACACGTGGAGCGTGCCGGTAGTACACACCGTTGCCCGCTGCTCGCGGATTCCCGAGCCACCAGCCAAGACGCGCGTTGAACAGGGTCATGAGGAACGTCACGGTTGCCGACGAGTGATAGCCCATGTTCGGGCTAGCCGCGGCACCCGAGATCGCCATCGCCGTACCTAACGACACGCCGCATTCGCCACCATAGTATCGGGGCGAGTAACGGCGCTTTCTCCATTGCCACAAACCTGCGCCGGCCGGCCCGGCCAGCGCGACCTCGAGCTCGCGCTGTTCCTTGCTCGGACTGGTGCGGCGGTAGCCGAGGCGACAGTTGCCGGCATGAAGCGGTGAGATCGTAAATGACTCGGCCTTGCGATCCTGCCAAGCCAGCTCCGCTCCGTGCACGAGATTGAGGGCAACGTTCACGATGTGCAGAGGGCGGTGTTCCGAGGACCGAGCCAGGGCCGAGTCGTCGCAATCGGCTCTTCCGGACGTGTCCTCGTCTCGCTTCGGGCGGAGATCTCGCATGAGCATGTTGTCACGCATGTCGAATCCGGTGAACGGATTCACATCACGCTCGCTCTCCTTTCGTGAAGCGCCGAGGTAGGCTCGGATGAGACGAATGCGATAGAGGCCGTGCAATGAGAACTTGTTCATGTCGATGAAGAAGCCAGCGATCAGTGAGACGAAGAGGAGCTTGACCGCTAGCTCAACGATGAGAAGTGGGGAAACCGCGAGCGTCTCGCGAAACGAGCAACTCGAGGCAGCGCAGCCGACCGCACGAATCAACCAGAGACCTGCTTCCGCGAGGACGATTGGCAGCAGAAGGCAGAATCCCGTCGTCGCCAGGGCGAGCGCGAGACTCGGCGACAGCGACTTCAATGTCTTCGCGACGCCAGCGCCCGCACTTCCCGAGGTCGACCCCGTTTTCGAGGCGAAGCCCAACCACGATGCGACCGCGCCAAGCGCATACGTGCCGAGCGACGACCAGCGAAGCCATGTACCGGTTACGCCATCGATGTACGACGGTACGAGGACCGTAAGAGTGCTCGCGACTATCCAGGCGGAAGAGACGATGAGCACCCACGCGTTGAATCGGGCACCCCACTCGCGCTCAGCGTCTGCCGAGCGGCGCGGAAGAATGCTCACCGCACCAAGGTGAAGGTCGCCGAAAAAGAGCAGCATCGCGGCAAAGGCGGGAAGCGCGAACACCGTGTACGGCTCGATGTTCTCGGAAGTGCTCGACCATGGGTCCGAGGTCCACGCTGCCCACCCGAGGGCAAACCCACACGCCGCACCCGTGAGCAGGACGACGAAAAATTCGAGAATGGCCGCTATTCGCGCCGAGCGCCTGAAGACTCGGCCTGAGGACGCCCAGCCCGCGACGTGAACGAACATGCCCAGATACATCATCGGCAGCTCGAACGACCAGTGCATGGATGGGTCGCTCGGCTGCGCACTGAATCGCGGCAGCGGGATCCAGCGAGGAATGGCCGCGAACGATTGGAGAAGGGACGCGGCGTCGAGGTGCGCGATCCAGAGCCAGGATGTCGTTAGGCAAATACCGGCGCAGACGAACGGCGCAAGACCAAGCAGGAGGAAATTCCGCTGATTCGATTTCGTAGAAGACGTTGCCTTTGCGGCATCGTCTCCCTCGGGGTTTCGAGGCCGGTGGCCATGAACGTATCGTACCGCCTGCACAGCGAGTGCTACGCCGACCAGGACGATCGTCATCAACCCCCAATGCGGTGCACTGCTCGCATTGCGTTCGATCCACAGCGTCGTCGAGACCGCAATGAGAGGAATCGTCGCCATCGCGGCAAGTGCCGGAAGCAGCACGAGCCAGGTGAGTAAGAGATTGCGAATGTAGGCGGCGGCGAGGGTCCAGGTGTCCGCCGAGAACAGGCCGACGCGCGGGCTCAGATATCGACTGAAGGAGCGCAGGTGGTGAATCGGCTCGGGCTCGTTGTCGATCGGGTGCAGCGGACCCTTTGCACCGGTGTCACGGCCGAAGGCGAGGCACTCACACGCCTCCTTGAATCCTCCGCGAGCGATCCAGCTGCTGAGCCACGAGCCGATGTAGCCGCCGCCCGATACCGTGGACAGGTAATGAAATCGCTGCAGGAATCTGCGCTTCGCGAGTGCCTGCAGCATCCCCAGATTGAATGTGGCACTTCGAATGCCTCCACCCGAAAGACACACTGCCGCGTGCCGCCGGCCGTGGATCTGCTCGATGATGTTTCCCAGATCGTCGCTGGCCGGCGGATTCTCGCCCGCAATGGCGGCGTACTCTTCGCGAAGGACATCACCGAGCGTGAGAGGCTTCTCGGTTTCCCTCGCGCTCTCCACCAGCTTGTTCAGCTCTTTCTTATCTGTGGGGCGCGATGTCGAGGGCGAATACTCCGGGGCGTTTCCGACGGATTGCGTCATGGGTTCGCTCCTAGGCTGCACGCGTCCGAGTTTCGACGACGCGCGTCAGTAGATGATATTGGCATTTGCATCGACGTGAGGACAGAGGCCAGCCGCCATCATGAGGGGTCGCGAATGCGTCAACCGGCTGCGAAGCATGGTTAGCGTCTGCTGATCGCTCGCGGGACGGTTGCCGCTGGGCATGAATGCGTACCAGGGAGTCGCGTCGCGAAGCGCCACGCCAGTTATCGTCGGCTCGGCGCGCCCGCCCGTGCACAAGCTGAGGTCGAACGCCAGCACCATTTCGCCGTCGACCCAGTGCTCTCTCGGCCGCACAAGGGCGACGGTGGCGCTTATCGTGCTATCATTGCGCCGCCGCAGGTGGATCGCGTCGGGCATTCCCGGTTTCCACGCTACCTGGAGATCGTGCATCGCCTTCGCGACACAGGTTTGGAGACGCTGCACCAACTCCGGTCGCGCAATCGCCCCGCCCGTCGATGCGATCCACTCGGAAAGGGACCACGTATACGCCTGCCATGCAGCGTTCGTCCGCAGTTCCGCGCGCGTGCTGCGCAGCTCGTTTCGCGTCGTAGCGTTCAGCCAGACTCCATCGGGAAACGTTCGCACGAAGATGGGCTTCTGGTTTACGATGAGCCGCAGCTCACGGAGGCAGAGAGCGTCGTTTCCGGACTTTGAAACGCGCAGGTCGGCGACATCGGCCAGCGTGTGAACGCTCTCGAGCGAGAGGTCGTACGTGTATCGGTTGCCGCGCCCGAAGTTGCGGCCCGGGCCATCGAGCCAGGTCAACTCGCCTTCGATGTCGTTCGCCAACGTCGCTGCGACCGGGTCGGTCGTGCCGGCATCTGGTGCATCACAAACGCTCAATTCAATCTGGGCACGAAGAACGACCATCGATTCGTCGGGCGCGCCGCGACCATATGACACCCATATGGTGGCGATGGTTAGCGTGGCAAGACGCAACACGCGACCGTGCGACATGGGTTCCTCGGTGTGGGTTTGACGCCCGCGCAGGTTGCGCGGTGCCCTAACTGGGCCGCATGTTTGACCGCCCTTGCTCGGCGATGCTTTCCCTACCCGCCGACCCCCTGTTCGGGAGTGATCCTCTTGAGGATTACGGAAACGGGTGCCGAATCACGACAGCGCGATGACTAGCGAATCGCGCGAGAGCCTGGGGCAGCTAGTGCCCGCGGTCTATGACGAGCTGCGCCTGATCGCGCACCGTCACTTGCGCGGTCGGGTAAGAGCCTTTGAAACGACCCTGGCCACGACGGGCCTCGTCAACGAAGCCTATCTGCGCCTTGTTGATCGAGCGGACCGGCACTCGTACGTGCGATCGCATCTTCTCGCGCTTGCCTCGGTCGTGATGCGACAAATTCTCATCGATAAGGCACGGGCGCGGCTGGCTCACAAGCGAGGCGGCGGACGCGTGCGCGTCACGCTCGATGAAGAGGAGCATCCGCACAATCGATCGCCGAATGAGCTACTCGAGATCAACGACGCGCTAGCCGAGCTCGAAGACATCGACGCCCGGCTCGCACGCGTCGTGGAATTGCGCTACTTCGCCGGCTACTCCGAAGAGGAGATCGCCGAAGCGCACGGCGTGAATGTTCGGACGGTGCAGCGCGATTGGCAGAAGGCGCGTGCATTCCTTCGGCGCGCCTTAGCCTCCTGACCGACGATGACCGACGACTTCCGGGGCCCCGCCGATCCGGCGCCAATAGACAGGAAGGAATGGCTCCGCCTCGAGCCGCTCGTCGACCATGCACTCGAGCTGCCGGCGGCAGAGCGCGCGAGTTACATCGCGGAGACTCGCGCACGCGACCCGGTGCTGGCGGCGGCGCTGGAGCGGTTCATCGCCGATTGCGAGGTCCCAGATCCGCGCGTCGACGTCCCGGCGCCCGAATTGTTCGCGTACCTGCTCGACCACCAGCTCCCATCGGCGCTGCCTCCGAACACGGTGCTTGCCGACCGGTATTTGATTCACCACGAGATCGGTCGCGGCGGCATGGCCATCGTCTATTTGGCCAACGACGTGAAGCTCAACAATGCGCAGGTGGCGGTCAAGCTGATGCGTCGCGGTAACCTAACGACGAACGCAAAACGATTCGACGAAGAGATCCGCCTCACGAGCAAGTTGCATCATCCGAACATCGTCCTGGCGTACGACAAGGGCGAATTCGACGACAGCGCCTTCTTCGTGATGCCCTACGTCGAGGGGGAGACGCTTCGCGCGCGGCTCGAGCGGGAGCCGTCCGGTCGGCTGCCAATTCCCGAAGCCCTCCGCATCGGAATCGAGGTCGCCCGCGCGCTCGATTACGCTCACCGAAAGAAGGTCATTCACCGCGACGTCAAACCGTCGAATCTGTTGCTGACCAGTGGCGTGGCGATGCTCGCGGACTTCGGCATCGCGCGCGCCCTCGCCAGTGCAGGGGAAGGGGAAGGGGGTGATCCACTCACGGATGCGGGGGTTCGGCTAGGCACGCCCGCGTACATGAGCCCCGAGCAGAGCGACGCCGGCGAGGAGGTCGACAATCAGACCGACATCTATAGTCTGGGCTGCGTGCTCTATGAGATGATCGCGGGCGAGAAGCCAACCGCCGCGGCGACGCGGGTACGCGAAGGGCATCGAGGCGTCGATTCCGTCCGCCCACTTCGCAACATGCGCGGCGATGTCTCGCCGAGGCTGGAGGCATCTGTCGCGGCGGCGATCGGCATCGTGAAGGCCGATCGGACGCGAACAGCCGCCGACCTGGCGCGCGTGCTCGAGCTGTGCGCTCGCGAGTACGGAGTCTCGATCACGCCGTGGCGGCGGCTGTACTGGCGCGCTCCTCGGCGAGTGACCAGCGCGCTGATCGTCTCGGCCGCCGCGATCGTCATTGGCGGGTCGTGGGTCGTTAGGCGTGCGATCTCCGCTCCGAGCGTTGGCCAAGCTGCCGCCGAGGTGACGCTCGCCGGCGGCGCGATGGACACGTCGCGCGTCGTCGTTCTGCCCTTCGCCCACCGCGGTATCGTGACGGCACCGATCGGCGAGGACGACCGGCTTCGCGACGCGCTCAAGCGTTGGGAGGGCGTGGACGCCGTCGACCGACTGGAGACACGCGACGAGCTCGCCCATCACGATACGGCGCACCTGACGGCAACCGTTGCCCGCGATATCGGCCGCGCGCTACGCGCCGCTCGCTACATCCGTGGCGAGATCACGCGCGCGGGCGACAGCTCGATCGTTCGTCTCGGTTTGTACGATACGCGCACCGGCGTCGCCCTCGCCAACGCGACGAGTGGGGCCGGACGTGCGCGTGGCGATTCCGTCTTCGGTGCGTTGGCCGTGCAACTGCTCTTTCCAGGGATTGCCGAATCGACGGTCGCCGAGCTGCGTTCGGCGACGCGTTCGCGGCCCGCGCTCCAGGCATACGCACGGAGCCAGGCGGCGATCGCGAGTTGGGATCTCGCTCGGGCGGACACGGCCCTAACGAGTGCCATCAATTACGATCAGCGTTTCGCGCTTGCCTATCTCTGGCTGGCCCAGGTCCGGTCGTGGCGCGAGATGAGTCCCGCGACGTGGCAGTTTGCCGCTCGCCGCGCGTCGGCGGCCCGCGTCACGCTTGGGCCGCGCGATCGTCGTGTCGCTGACGCGCTCACCGCGATGGCGGCGCTCGATTCGCTGAAAGCGTGCAACGTTTGGCGCGGCCTAACGACGACCCGCGTTGGAGCGAGCGACTTCGCGGCCTGGTACGGCGTCGCGCGCTGCGAGTACTTCGATCGCACCGTCGTGCGAGACCCGCGAAGCCCGAGCGGATGGGGCTTTCGGTCGAGCTATCATCACGCCACCGACGCCTATCGTCGCGCCTTCCAGATACTCCCGGCGATCCATCGCGAATTCCGCTCGAGCTGGTATTCGAGTCTCAAGCGCACCCTGCGCACGCAGCGCACGCAACTCCGTTTGGGCGTGGCACAGCGCCCCGACACCGGACAATTCCTGGCTTATCCAGCGTGGTCCGAGGCCGGCGACACGCTGGCATTTGTGCCCTACCCGATGCGCGCCTTCGAGGAGGGACGCGTCGAGGTCGTACCGGCGACTTCCGGTCAAGCCGCCGAGCATCAGCGGCAGGTCTTTCTGGACATCGCGACGACTTGGCGAGCGGCATTCCGGCCGAGCGCCGACGCGCTGTTGGCGGTCGCGGTGGCCCTGGACGAGGCAGGGGACAGCACCGCGGTGGACTCGGTACGCGCCGCGCGCCGCCTGGCCGATGAAGCCGGCGACGCCCCGGCTCGCTTGCGCACCGGTGCGGAAGAAGTCTGGATGCTCGTGAAGCGGTCGGTACCTCACGACCCGCACCGGCTCGCGGCGGCGCGTCTCCTCGCCGACACCCTCATTCGTGACGCGGGCGATCGCGTCACAGACTCGACGCAGGCTCTGGCGCTGGCGAGCCTCGCGGCGCTCACCGGACGCGTGCACCGGGCCGCGTGGTATGCACGGGGCGCAGAGGATCTAGTGCGAGCTCCAGCGGAGCTTCAGGCCACCGTGCGCGCCCTTCAGGCGTATGCGGCGTTAGGCGCTCCGCCGGACAGTATAAGCGCGCTCGCCAGTGCGCTGTGGACGGCGCCGGCGAAGACGGCGACCATCAGCGATCGGGCGCGCTGGATGCGTCGCGCCGCAACGATCGCTTTCCCAGTCTATCACGACTCGGCAGTGCGTGAGCTCGCGCGGAGCGGTGATTTTCTCGCGGTGGTAGAGAGCGCGTGGCTCGATCGCGACACGGTAATGATCCGCCAGCGGCTTTCCACGTTGCGCACGGCGAGGACGGTGACGGCGCCGGAAGAGTTGAAGCTGGAGACGTTATATCCCGAAGCCTGGCTGCTGGCGTCGATGGGTGACGCGCCAACGGCGCTGGGGTGGATCACGCCCACGCTCGACGCCCAGGCCCGCTCCAGTATCGAGAATCTGCACAGCGTCGTGGCGGTCGGTGCGCTCGTGCGAGCGATGGCGTTGCGCGCCCAGCTCGCGAGCCGCGCGGGTCGTACTGCGGAAGCAGCAACCTGGGCGCGCGCGGTGATCGCGCTGTGGAGCGACTCGGACCGCGAGCTCCAAGGCGTCGTGCGAGAAATGAAACGGCTGGCGAAGTAAAGCCTGTCGGGTTTCGCCGGCGGCTCGCGTGATAGCTCCAAGGGGGCAGAGACCCCGTCAGTCGCAACCCGCGAAATTGACCCTCGCTTGGGAGGAACCATGGGACATCGAGGTAGGAAGTGGTTGACCATCGATCGTGCCATCATCGCGACGATGTTGGTGTTGGTCGGCGCCTGGGCGTGCCACCGATCGAACTTACCGGTCCTGACGACCGAGGCCTTCGTGGACCTCCCCGAGTGTCCGAGAGGCGGCAACTGGGCCCCGCGGTTCAATCAAAAGAAGTACGAGATAGCTGGCTTCGTCGCCGGGCAGTTGAGTCTCGCCCGACGACGCACCAACGTGCCCGAGTTCAACGACTGCCAGCAATTCATCAAGGTCGATGGGAATGGCACGTCATCGTACTTACCGCTGTTTGCAATCTTCTCACGCGACGATTTGGCGCTGTTTGCCTCGCGTCTCGATGAGGTTCCGACTCTCATCACAGCAGCTGATTCGTCGGTCGCTCTCGCGGCGGGACGGCCGCTTCCCGTCGGCGAGATCTACGCGCTCAACCAGGGCTATGCGACGCTCGGAATCGAACCAGAGTTCAATTGCCTGTTCTTGTACGCAAAGTACGGAACCCCGAGTGGTCTCGAGGCGAAGGTCGTCCCCGTCGGCGTCGACGAGAAGAAGTGCTCAGCAGCGGGGACGGATACGCTCAAGGGAAAAGCGCTCGAAGTGCATCGCCAATTCTTCGGAAAGAGCGGGGGGAATGTTCCTGACGTCGCACGTTGGGATTGGGATTCCAAAAAGAACGAACAACACATGGGCATCGGTTGCGGCAAGGCGTGGTGCGACATTGGCGCCTCAGCGTTCACGCCATCGTCGGCCCATGCCGCAACGATCATTTCCCCCGACGACCGCGTACGCGCTGTGAAGGGCTGGTATGACGAACAGACGCTCGCATTCCCTCTCATTCCACCGAGCGTGGGTCCGCCCCATGTTGGCACGGTCGTCGGTACACTCGTACCGGCGCCGGACCTTGGCGACGAGAGTGGTGATCCGCAATTGACCCACTTCGCGAGCAGCTGGAAACCGGTCGCGACGGTCGCCATTCCGTTGACCACCACATATATGAATAAGCTAAACCTGCAAGAGAGCAGCTTTCCGCGAATGACCGACAGCGTCTTTCTCTGTTGGGGTAATCAGCGGAAGGACTGTATCGCTGACTCGGTCACCTACAAGCCACAGTGTACTCCCGGCGACACGCTGCAGGGGAAATGGTGGTCGAAAATTGTCTCCCGGTCTGGTTCCGTCGCGTTGTCGGGCGCCGGTGCGACGGCCGCCCCGCCCAGCATTCGTTATTACTGTGTCTCGCGACGGGGTCACGAGGATATGCTGAACTTTCATATCCCGGGCGTCGTTAGGTGGCGGTGGGACATCAAGGACGAAACGATGTGGGTCCGCTGCCTCGAAGGGTGCTGCGAGGTCGAGGCGGGCCACTCCTGAGGAGACGGGGCGTGTCGGCCTTTTCCCCGTCCGTCCGTGTTAACGAGTGAGCACCGCGCACGCGGTGCCACTCTTTTACCCGGAGCTTTATATGATCCTCATCCAGAGCGAGTTCGGAATCGTGATTCAGGACGGCAAGCTTTATCCGATTCCGTCTCACATCCCCGATCCGCCGCTCGAGAAGTTCCGCGCCGTTAGCCAACTGCTGCGCGTGTCGCAGAGTGAGGGCAGACCGATCAGCGCCGAGGAACGCTCCCTCGCCGATCGATACGCTGCCGAAGGTATCGAAGCCGTGGCCGGCGCCGGCGTGATCGCCGACGGTCACGCTCAGGTGCGCGTCACCGACAGAAGTGTCGCCTTCTTCGACGAGGATGGCGGGTTCTTCTGCGGCAGCACAGGCCGGCCGATTCCATTTCCGCCGCGGCGCACGACCGAGCTCGCCGAGCTGTAAGTGCAGCGGCTTTGACCCAGGGCGCCTCGTGCGACGCAGCATGAGGCGTTCTGGCATTGAGGTGGTGACTCTGTCGGGTTTTGGCGCCAGCGCACGTGATAAGAGCAAACGGGTCAGGAGTCATGATGAGAATGTTTGAATACTGCGCTCGCGCCGTCCGCGCGTGGCCGGCGGCCGTGTTGATCACGATGCTCTCGACGCAACTCGGCGCACAGACCTCGCGGCTGCCGTCGGCGGACGCAACCTGCGCCCCCACCGAACCACAGAATGTCGTCCTCACCGTGCAGGGGGGCGGAAGCCTCGGTGTCTACGAAGGCGGCATGACGTGGGCCTTCCTCGAGATCTTCAAGCGACGCACCGCACTCCAGGAGGGCGAGGGCGCCCTGCTCGGGAGCGAGCATCCGGGTGAGACCTTGTTACGCTGTCTACCCTGGTTCAGACTTGCCGCGACAACTGGCTCGTCGGCTGGAAGCATCAACGCATTTCTTGCCGCGAGCGACTGGTGCGACCGGCGGCTCACGACGCGTCCGGATTCCTCGTCATTCTGGCTCGCCTGGGTGAACACCGGTGTCGAGCAGTTGCTGCCGCGCAGCGACACTGGGCGGCGCGAGAAGGGCGTTTTCGCACGCGAGCACTTTCGACGCAACATTTTCCCCGCGCTCGTCAACGACTACTGGAAGGACGCGAAGTGGAAGCCGTCGTGCAACGTGGCATTCGGTGCCGCGATCACTCGGCTCCGCGCCGACTCGTTCCCCATCGGCGCCATTTACGCGCGCACCCAACGATACGCAGCGACGTTCGACGTCAGCGGCGATGCGATGGACGGTCAGCCGCCACACCTCCGCGCGCGCAAAGAGGATGTCGGCAAGCCCGACATGGGCAGCGTCATCGCGCTGCAAGGGGGAGACAGCGTCATCGCCATCGAAAGCGCCTTCGATGTCCTGGAAGCGTCGAGCGGCTATCCGCTGATCTTCGCGACGAAGCCGTTGAGCGTTTGCAAAATGTCGCACAGCTGTCAACCGTGCGCGAACAGCGCAACGGCGGTGCAGGACTGCGCGGATCAGACAGAATTCCTCGATGGTGGTGTTTTCGACAATTCACCTCTTGCACTCGCGTTCGCGCTCGGCAAAAACCCGAATGGCCCACCGATCGCCGTCTATCTGGCTCCCGAGAACAGGCGACATCAGGGGTTCGGTCCGGTCGCCACAACACTGACGCCGCGGACGCGCCAGCGCGCTGGCAAAGGTGATCCGTTGGTGTCCGACGGACTGAACGAGCTGATCGTCCTTGCACCGGAACTTGTCTCGACAGCGCGTGCCTACGAGCTGCAAATCACCAGCCGGATGCTGCCGGGCAGCCAACGAGAGCTCATGCTCGAGCGCGCAAAGAAGGCGCTGGCCGAGCAGCTCGCGGAGTTGAGCAATCGCAAAGCCGAAGAGACAAGGCGTGCCGACAGCCTGGAGCGAGACAATGCGTCGCTCGAAAGCGATGCCCGTACAGCTCGCACCGCGATCGCGCTGTTCTCGATGCGCATCGATTCTCTGAAACGCGAGCTCGAGTACGCGCGCGGTGTCGCATCCGTGGACTCGGCGATTCCGGCGGCGCTTGTCGCCGCGCCTGGCTCGGACAGCATTGTCCGCAGCCAAAGATTCCGAGAGCTCATGTCGAGCGTGCGCCTCGCGAGCGCGAGCGGTGACGTCGACCAACGTGGCGTGAAAGCCTTCGCGGTCGGTCCAGTGTTGACTGGTGAAGCGACCCCCCAGTCGATGCGCCCGGTGAGCGCATCGGCTAACGGCGCGGCGTCGGACACATCGATGCTGCCGATCATACGCGAGACCGGACGCTTTCATCCGATCGCGGGCGAATGGCTCGCCGGATTCGGCGCGTTTCTCGGTCGCCCGCTTCGAGAGTACGACTTCTATGTCGGCGTGTACGACGCATTCATAGTAGTGGCGCGAAATACGCGATGCCCCGCAGCAGCGCCGGCGGATCTGCAGGAATGCGTGCGAACCTCCATGCGCGATCTGCTTCGCGCCCGTGTCGTGTCGATTGGCCCAGTCGCCGAGCGACTGATGAATGGCCTTTACGCGAGTGAATTCGGCGGCGAAGTCTGGTCCGAGGGCGAGCTGTCCCCGCTAACGCACACGGACTCGACACACTCCCTCATTCTCGACGGAATCCGTCGCGCGATGCTGGCACCTGGGCACGAGCAGTGCGAAGACCGGAATCTCCTCAGCGCACAGATGTGCCGCGATCGAATGACGGCGGCGTTCGAAGCGTTGCGAGCGAATAGCTCGGTGATGTCGTTGCTTCGCCGCGAAGCGGACGCCGCGGCTTGTGACCCAAAGGCGGAGTTGAGCGTATCGATGCACTGTGCCGTCGAGCGCCGCTTCCTCGAGATGGTCGAGGATCCGGAAGGCAGCTTCGACGTTCTCGGGCGCCAAGTTCTGGCCCGCCTGGTGGAAACCACACCGCGCGGTGGCGTGGGCGCGAAAGCCACCGACGTCATGTCCCTCTTCTATTACTCCACGAATGATCGCGATCGCCGCGGCACCGACATGGGCTCGATCTCGCTGCCTTCCTATCTGCCATGGTCCTGGAGGCCGGTGTGGCTGCTGCCGAGCTCCATCACCTACACTCGTAAGGCAGGGTCAGTCGATCTCGGCTGGGAAGTGCGCCAGCATCTGCGGACGCTGCCCTTCGCGATCGCCGCTCCCCTCCGACTCGACTTCAGTCACGTCGGCGAGTACGGTGGGCAGGGCAATCCGACGCGCGTCATCGCCGGCGGTCGACTCGATCTCAAGAACTGCTTTCCCGGCTGCTTCCCCGATTGGCTCCCGTTGCGAGACATGCTTCCATCGGCGCTCGTGAGTCGAATCGGCTACGAGTGGGATTTTTGGTGGCGTTATACAAGTACTCATCCCTGGACACCAAGCGGCGAGTGGCCGTACACCGGACTGAGTCATGGTGTGGACGTCCTTCTGCTTGGCGGAAAGATCGAGATCTCGGTGATGACGGTGCCGCATTGGCTGCGAGGTCAAGGGCTCGTCAGCTCGAAGATTGCCGGGACGCCGGTCTTCGTGCGCCTCGGCGCAGCCGATGTCAACGGGATGCTGTACTGGTTGTCGAGGATGATGCTGATGTAAGGGCTACCGCCGCGCTTCGGAAGTTTCTGCTTCCCTCTGGCCTCGGCCTTCGAATCGCAGCGTCAAATGAATGGCGCACCGTGCCATGCACCTTGGTCAGGCGGCGATGTCTGCAGGGCATCATCGTCGTCCGGAATCAGCTATTGGCCTCTGGCCCCGCGTCGCACGAACTGACGTCAGGTGCTCACGAAACCTCGTCAGCGTGTCCGTCATGTCGATTGCGTCGCCGCGAGCATAGCCGATCATCAGTGCCGCAAACGAGTTCTGTAACGGATCCGTCGCTCCAGCGAGTTGTGCTTCGAGCGCCGCTTTGGGGGCGAAACGTTACGTATGCGTCTGGATCGCGAAGGCCGTATTCCAATCACAGAGGCGCTGTCGATCAGGCATCGAGATCGCGACGGCACTCGAGTACGCCGATCAGCTTCATGTGATTCACCGTGATGTCAAACCTTCGAATGTCTTGCTAACCGAGCCGAGCGTGATGCTCGGCGACTTTGGTGTTGCACGCCACGAGGAGAGTGAGCGATTTACCGATGCCGGTGTGAGCGTCGGCACGCCGGCATATATGAGTCCCGAGCAAATCACGCGACATCGTCGACTCTCAGACGGATGTCTACAGCCTCGGATCCGTTCTCTATGAGATGATTGCTGGAACGTCGCCATACGCGGCGGACGTGCGTCTGCGTGCTTTGCTTCGCGGGCGCGATCCGGTGGTGCAACTGCGAGGACTTAGAGAGGACGTATCTTCGGAGATCGAGCACTGCATCCTCGGCGCCATCGCGGTCGACAAACGACTTCGTACACGAAGCTGTCACGATCTCGCTGAGGCGCTCAGCGCGTGTGCTATCCACGTGCAGGGCCGCCAGTCACCTCGATGACTCAGCACAGTCGAGGCGCGCTAACTACTCTTGCGGAATTTTCGGACGGAACGGCAGATCGTGACCCAATAGCCGCGGATCGGGCTCCGCCCAGGGATTGCCGCCCGCGGGTTCCAAAGACAACTCCATTCCGCCCCAGCCTCGCTTGCGCCACTCATTCAATCTCGAGCGCGCGTCGTAAGCGCTGACTTGCGAGTAATTGAATTGTTCTTGTCCTGAAATTCCGCTCTGTGTGTAGAAGCCGGCGCTGGGAAAGAGACTGTGCCGCACGAGCTCACCCTTCGTACTGCCATCCGTGGATACGGTAAGTGCGACCTCGGTCCAGATCGGCGGAAAGACGCGCCAATTCTCCGCCGCCTTCACACCCAACTCGGCGCCCAATCGCTCAACCTGAACTCCGACGGGACCGCCCCAACCGGGGTGAATTCCGAGAATACTGTCCGTCGTCTTGACTGCTTCTCTCGCTCCCAGCGTCTGCGGGCTCACCGTCTTGCACCCAACCACCTGCGTGAACCGGATCGATCTGCCGTCGATGGCGATTGCTGTTTGCCGAATCGGATATGGCCTTGGGAGTATGCCGCGAAAGGAGTGGCCGTAGTAGAGACCACTCTCGGCAGTGAAGCCATATGAGGCAATCTGTTGATTCGAGTTCGTTTCGACGTACACCTCCAGAAAATTGACGAATCGGTAGCCGCTCCGCGCCAGAAACTGCTGACGAGTGCGCGATGGTCCGGCATTCGAATACTGATCGACCTCTGGTAGATCTTCCGGATCATAAAGACGTTGATCGATGAAGCTGATCGTTGCGATGCTTCGCACAATCCGCTTGCTCGTGGGGCCGAGAGGCACGTAGATCACGCCTGGCGAAGCATCGGAGCTGAACATCCAGTTCTTGCCATCACGAGTGGCCTTTCGGCAGCCGACGTTGGACCTGAGGTACCAATTCACCTCTTCGGGCACATGCGTGTTGAAGTTGAAGTCGATGAGCGCAGTCGTTTCGATGTGAAACAGACGGGCGACCGAGTGCCAATCGTCGCCGTCTTTCACTCGATAAGCGCGCGCATTCTGTGGAGAAAAGTTAGGCGGCAGTGGCTTGATTGGGCGTCGCTCAATCGGCATGGCTCTCTCACCTCGAGTAGGCAGCAACTGCGTCATTCAACCCGATCTCGGTCACACTTCAGCGGGGGAAGGACCAGGACTCCGCGGTCGTGTCGGCAGCGCATACGCACCAACCGTCGGTTGGCCGAGAGGCGCCATTTCCGGCACCAAGCGTTGGCCGTCGTTGTTCCGAGGAGCACTGACAGGGGTGACTTGGCCCCTGGCCCAGAGAATCTTGAGCAGGTTGCCTAACGCGACGACAACCGCCATGACGAGCGCCAGCTCCTTCGAGTCCAAATTCAGCCCGGCGAAATGAAAGCCGACCGCACACGAAACGGCCGCTTCGACCAGGGCGACTGAGCTGTTGACGACGGCGACTGGTTCCTGTGTCATCGTGATGATCCTCATCGTTATTAACGAGAGCGCAGAGCGCTCCTGCGCGGAGCGCTCTGCAGCCGAAGTGCGCCTAGCCGACGCGCACTGCGAGGCCCGGCATCGGGTCCGAGGCGAGCTTCCCAGCAAGGCGGCCCACCTCCTCTCGCGCAGTTCTGTCGGAGAGCCGGGTTGCCAACGCGGCGACGGCGACCGCAGCGAAGTGGGCGTCGAGTCGATTGAGAAGACCCTTATCGATTGGGCCAGGGTCCGGCCCCGGGCCGTGCGGATGATGCAGCAGCCACCAAAGCAGATTCGGCCACCACGGTGGGCAAATGTCAGGTTCCATATAACCTCCCGCTGACGTTGGCGTTTGACTGTGTCGCTCAATACAGAACACGGCAACGACAGGCGAAACGCGACACGCATCAGACGTGAGATAAGCACTCGTTAATGCATGTCGTGTTCAGCGCTCGGTTTCCGTGTTCACTCTAGAGCAGCCAAAACCAACATCTGGAGGACATCATGTCACGCGGACCCTTGGCAATCGACACCGTACCGCTTCCCGAACGTCCCATTCGAATCTCGATTCCAGCCAGCGTTGCATTCGACATCGATCGCTTTCACAAAGCCGTTGTGAACATTGGCGAGCGACTCGGTTGCAAGGGCTGCGTCTCCGGAGCCGACTGCCTGTTCACGTTCCAACGCGACTATGTGATCAATCCGCAGACGCTCGCCGCCCAAGCGGTCCAGGGTGGCGTGATCATCGACGGTTGACGGAACGAACAGTCATGATCAACGAGCTCCCTGCGTTAGGCGTCGGTCTCACGTATTGTGACGGTCTGCATACGTTCGTTCTCGAGCACCAGGACCTCATCGATATCGTCGAGGTCGAGCCGCAGACGCTGTGGTTCGCGGACCGCTACGCAGACGACGCATATCACCTGGACGAAAACACGGCGAGTCAAATCGACGCGTTGCCGATGCCGAAGCTTGTTCACGGCGTGGGGTTTCCCGTGGGGGGCTCGCGGCCACCGCGGCGCGGCCAGCTCGGTCCACTGAACTGCCTGCTGTCGAGGTGGCACGCGCCCTGGATGAGTGAGCATCTGAGCTTCAATCGCGCGAACCTGAGTGGATGCGAGTTCAACACCGGCTTTCTCCTGCCGCCTCTTCAAACCGAGGAGGGAATCGAAGCGGCCGTGCGGTCGATTCGATCTTTCGCGTCGGAGGTCGGCGTTCCGCTTGCCGTGGAGACGGGAGTCAGCTACTTCGCTCCCCTCCCCGGCGAGATGCCGGACGGCGAGTTCGTCGCCGAGGTGACGCGGCGGGCGAACTGTGGGATTCTCCTCGACCTACACAATCTCTACGCGAACGAGCACAATGGTCGCCAGCCCATCACGTCATTCCTCGACCAGATTCCACTCGAGCGCGTTTGGGAAGTCCACGTAGCGGGCGGACAGGAGCATCGCGGCTACTGGCTCGACGCGCATTCGGGCGCGATGTCTAACGATCTCTTCTGCCTGGCGCGGGAGATCATCGGCAGTCTGCCTAACGTACGCGCGATCATCTTCGAGCTGTTTTCGTCGTATGTCCACCAGGTCGGCGGCGGGGTGGTGCTCGCGGAGCTGGAGCGCCTGCACGAGATCTGGGAGGCGCATGGGCGCGAGCAGCCGCGGCGGCTCGCGGCCGCGGCGCGAGACCCGCGCGCTGCACTGGCCATCGGTCTCTCGCCCGAGCCGCGCGAATGGGAGGATACACTGGGCGCGCTCGTCGCTGGACAGGACGCGCACGGGCCACTCGCGGACCATCTGCAACAGGATCCCGGTCTCGCGATCACTCGAGAGCTCGTTGGTGATTTCCGTGCATCCATGCTTGCGAGCACGGTCAAGCTGACGATCCGACTGTTGCTCCTCACCCTTGGTGAAACGAGTCTCTCGGATCTGCTCAATCGATTCTGGCGATTGTCGCCGCCCCAGCTCTTTGCGTCCACTGAGGCCGAGGTGTTCGGCCAATTCGTGAGGCGGCAGCAGCTCGAGATTCCTTACCTTGACGATGTTTTGTCGTTCGAGCTCGCGACCGTCGCGGCTCTTATCGACAAGAAACCGCAGATCGTTCCATTCGAGCATGATCCGGTCGTCGTCTTGCGAGCGCTCGGTGAGGGACGCCTACCGGATTCGCCGTCGGAAGGAAGGTTCGAGATCGAGCTATCGGTCGGCGATCTTCCGGAGTCGGCGCGGATCCCGCTCAGCGCGCATCCAGTACTGCACTAGTCCAGAGCCACTAATCCGGTCGGAGGTGCTCGATGAGTCTCTGGGGATCGATCAAGCACGCGGTGTCGAAGGCCGCGAGCGTGGTCGTCGATACAGTCTCGGACAACCTGGAAGCGGCTGCAGGCGCGGTCGCCGCACCGATCCAGGACGTTGGGCACGAGATCGAGCACGTTGCCAAAGGAGTCATCAAAACGATTCAGGGCGACAGAAAGGGAGCAGCCGAGGAATTCGACAAGGCAAAAGATGCTGCGCGCGAGATCGGGGGCGATATTCTTGGCGCCGTACCGAAGGTCGCATTGATCGTCGGTGTCAATTACGTCAGCGCGGTTCAGCGAATCATCGGAGTCGAGGGCGAGAGCCGACGACTCACCGACAAGGAGCATAAATCGCTCGAGCCGATCTTTCGAGATTCAGTGGACTATGATGCCGTTGAGATTACCGAGGGCAATCTCGGGCTTCTCGGATCGACGAACTCTGTGTTCACTCTCTGCCACAAGATCCGAGTTGCTTCTGGGAGCGGCTTCGTGCCACTCGAGCAGCACCGTCACGTGCTGGTTCACGAGATGGTACACGTGTGGCAGTTCGAGGCCGGCGGGCCGGACTATGTTGCAGAGTCACTCGCCGCGCAGGCGACAGGCGACGACGGATATTGGTTGGACGACAAGGGCACTCCTGTGGCCGCGCCCAAGGGATACGCGTTCGACGTGGCCGTGGCGGGCGGCGAGCATTGGAGCGACTTCAACCCGGAGCAGCAGGCCACGTTCATCGAGGTAGCATTCCAGCTCGGTGTCGATTTCGCCAATCCTGACAGCACGCCGATGATCTTTCGCGGCGTCGACTATACGGCCGAGCTCAAGCTCGCCCTAGCCGCGATCCGTGCGCGTGAAGGTACACCATAGGCGTTGACATGACTGGGATTCTCGCGGCGTGGCGCCGGCCGTTAGGCGTGTGTCCGATCGCCGCAAAAGTAGACATAGACGAACCGTTTTAGGATGGTTCCCGCCGTCGAGTCACCCAGACGCGCGGACGTGCTGTGGATCAGCAGCTCGCCGGCGTCCACCATCACATTCAGTCGCATGATCTCCCCCGCCCGATTTTACAATCCGGAGCCCAGCGCATGGTCGCGGTGACGCACCGGTCGCGTGGGCCGGCCACGTATTCCTCGCCGCCGACGGAACCCGAATCGAGGCGCGAACCAACCGTTCGTGGGCGCTGTGGCCGGCGGCAGCCTTTCTCCTGTTCGCTGCAATCGTAATTGCGTTTGGGGCCCTCGCAGGAGACGATGCAGCTCCGTCCCCGGCGAAGACCCTCGCATTGCCGGCACTCATTATGGTCGGAATCGCCTGGTACCGGTCTTCTCATCTATCTGAGCGCGATCAACGATGCGCGGCCCTTCTCCGAGACGTACTTCTTGAAAGGCTTCCAAACAGTACCCTGCTCGATGCGTCCGAAGTCGTCTATGCGAGGCAATTCCCCCATTGATACACGGCCATGCTTGCCATGATGAGACATTACTTTCTTCGCCGGATTGCTCTTTCTCTCTTCAGACCTGCGTGCATTCTCGGCGTGGTGACGACATCGTCAGTGAAGCCGGTCGGTGCACAAGTGAATCACCCGCGCGCTCGGAGCGATCAGGACTCGGCGGTTCTGGTCAAGTACCTTCGCGCTCGGAAAGAGAAGCTTCGGCGAGTGGCCGCCCACAACGATTTGTTGTGGGCGGTGGTTTCCGGTCGTGATCGCGAGCAGCTCGTTCTTCATTACTTGAAGATTGCTTCGGGCAAAGTGATCCCGCTTCACGCACCGGATTCCATCGGGACGTTCAAACCTAACGAGATTCGTTGGGTATCTCTGGGAGATCTGACTGCTCCGTTTGGCTTGCTCGTTAGGGAAGAGTACCCATCGGCGGGCGTCATCGGCAGCAGCTTTCTGCGGCTGGATCGGGACTCCTTGGCCACCGTGTTCAAAGACAATGAACAGGCATGCCGAGCGGCAGAGATCGAGCGTCTTCAACCGAGCGGCAGTCCCGTTTTGATCGTTTATGAGGGGGACTTGTCGGGGGCATTTGCGATTCGAATTGCCACATGAGAATCGAGGAACTCTTTCATGCAACGCTCGCGTGGCCCCACGTCCTTGCTTGGCAGGGGAACGCCTGGGCCGACGCCGAGCGCTCCGCGGGGAGTTTTTATGTGACGGTGGCCCAGAGGTACCAGCATGTGGCGGACTGGATGGATTCAAAGGCGGGCAAAGAAGCATGCCCTGAGAGCTGGGCGTCATCGGCTCATATCAGAGAGTGGTCGGCACGCGCAGACAGCCTTGCCACCAGCACATGATGTCGACGTGCGAGCGTTCAACGATTCATTCATGTACTTCCTAGTGCTCGAGGTACACCCCAAGCCGGATCACGACGAGTATGGTATCGTCGACGGTGCGTTTGCCTCGTGCTTTGCAGACGCTGCTTCGGCGTCGGATGCCGAAGACTTGGCCCGTGAGTTCCTCGCCGACGTTGGGTGGGATACAGAGCAGATCGACGAAGCACCGCGGTGGATCGACCGCGCGGAACTGGACGGCAACGCTGAGAGTCTCGAACGATATGATCAAGCCGGCACCGACAAGATCGTCGTCACGCTGCACAAATGGCCTGTCGGCGCGTCTGATGACGAGTAGACCGGCCTCCCGTACGCTGCCGAACTGTCGACGGAATGAATAGCGAGCGCACAACGACTGTGCAGACTCGGCATCCCCCGCTGTTGACCATTGTCGCGGCGTGGATACTCCTCGGCATCCTGATCGCATTCTTTCAGCGGCCGATCTGGGACGCGATTTGGGTGCTCGCGCTCGGCGTGTGGCCGCTCTACGCGCTAGCTGGCGTGGCACTGCTCGTCGTCGCCGCACTGCGCGCACGGGCCGGCGCTCGAGACGCGCGGGCGGCGATCGCTCTCATTCTCCTCGCTGGCATCGGTCTCTGGTTCGGCGAGGCGCGCATCGCGTGGATTGGCGACGAGTGGGTTTTCAAACTGCACTTCGCGCGCATGCGCGCGGAGTACGAGCGCATCGTCGCCGAGGTGCAGCGGCAACCGGCTGGTGACACTACGAGTGAGGGAGCGCTGCACGGCGTCCGCTATCAGATCGATCGCGGTCCACCGATGCGAGTCGCGTTTCTGCAGCCCGGCGGTATGCTCGACAATTGGGAGGGCGTCGTCTACGATCCGACCGGAGCCGTTGCGTCGGCGACGGGTTGGCAACAGGGCGTCGCCGGACGCTTCAGCGCACCGCCCAACGTTCGCGTGCTCTTCGGCGGCGACTTGGTGGGGTGCGAGCGGATCGAGAACGCATTCTATCGTTGCTGGTTCACCTAACGCGGATCGAGCGCGGAGTCTCATAGAGACGCATGATCCCGTAGCGGGGAGTCAGAGAGGCTTATTTACACTTCGTTACCAGCGGACAACCTTATTTAACGATACTGCCAGAACGTTAAATAAGGCAGTTCACAGCGGCTCCGTGCCTTCGCTCAAGATCTTCACGTAGCCGTCATAGCTGAACACGCGATTGCGGCGGCGCCCTGTGATTTCGCGAACAATGCCAATACTCTCGAGGGCCGTGAGTACTCGCGTGATGGCCGGCATCGATAGTTTGGTGCGCTTGGCGATCTGGGACGTGTTGACAACCGGCCGTTCCTGCATCGCATGATGAATCCGCATCGCGGAACCGGCGGCCCGGCCAAGTGAGGCGATTCGGTCGCGATCCGCTTCGGCGAGTTTCACGAGACGGCGTACGGTCGCAACGGCGCCCGAGGCGCTTTCGCGAACGCCATCGGCAAAGAAGCCTAGCCACTCCTCCCATTCACCGGTCGACCGAACACGGTCGTGCAGCGCATAGTATTCGTCACGGTGCCGCTTGAGGTAGAGGCTCAGGTACAAAAGCGGTTCGCGCAGCATTCCCTCGGCGCAAAGCAGGAGCGTCACCAGCAGACGGCCGACGCGGCCATTCCCGTCGAGAAAAGGATGAATGGTCTCGAACTGCACATGGGCGAGAGCAGCCTTGACCAGCGTCGGCGTGCGCTCTGGCTCGTCGTGCAGAAAAGTCTCGAGCGCGCCCATGCAGTGAGCGACCTCCTGTGGCGGCGCAGGAACGAATACGGCGTCACCGGGACGGGACCCGCCGATCCAATTCTGTGAGCGACGAAACTCACCTGGCTGCTTGTCGGATCCGCGACCACGCGACAACAACTTGGCGTGGATCTCTCGCATCAAGCGGCTCGACAACGGGAAGTCGCCGCGTATCCGTCGCAGCCCGTGCTGCATTGCCGAGACGTAATTGGAAACTTCCGTGACATCATCAATCGGGACGCCGGGAATCCCATCGGCCTCGAAGAGCAGCAGATCAGAAAGAGACGATTGCGTACCCTCGATTTGCGACGAGAGCACCGCCTCCTTTCGCACGTACATATAGAGAAAGAGCTGCGTATCCGGCAGCAACGTCGTTACGCTATCCAGTCGGCCCAGGTCAAGCAGCGCCGCATCGAGGCGATCCCGCAACTGCGGGTCGATTGTGAGAGGTGGCTTGGGAGGAAGCGGCTTCGGCACAAATGCGCGAACGCGCTCCCCGCCGACTGTCGAGGTCGTGACGTAGTGCCCTGTCGAGCCGCGCTTCACTCTACTCCTAATTTACCGTTCGTTAGTAATGCCCAACGTTATTTAACGATAATGCCTGAACGTTAAATTACGCGAGCAAGAAAGGATTTCCTATAGGCGGGAACGCCGAAATTCCATTTGTCGTTAGGCCCGCGCAGGACGAGCGCGTCGAGGAAGGGCGAGTGGAGTGGAGAGGTCGTGTTGACAGTGTCCTCCGCTCAAGGTGACATGCGGACCGAGTACTCGACACCGTAACGCATGAAGAGCGTCTCGGATTGAAAGCCGTTCGACGCGTCGCGGAGGAACTGGCGGTAGGGCCGGAGCAGCCGCAGATGGGTGAAAATGTTGTCGGCGATCACGACGGCGCCGGGGCGGAGGTGCGGCAAGAGCAATTTGACGAGTGGTAAATAAAGCGGCGGAAAGCCGTCGAGGAACAGCAGATCGATTTTGGCGTCGATCGTGACGAAGGTCTCGAGAGCGTTCCCCTCTCGGATCTCGACGAGATCGGCGAGCCCCGCGGCAGCGATGTTATCGCGAGCGGCGGCGAGCTTGCCATGATTCATCTCCGAGCCGATCACCCGGCCGCCGCCGTTGTCGCGCACCGCCGTCGCCAGGTAGATCGTCGAGATGGCAACGGACGTCCCGAACTCGACAATCCATCGGGCGCGAATCGAGCGAGCTACCATATATAGGAAACGGCCCTGTCGCGGCGAGACCGAGGCGTAGTGGGCGCTCAGCCGCTCGACCTCTTCGTCGAGCGAAGGCTCACGGCCGAGCACCCGATCGACGATAGAGCGCGCGACATGACTCACGACACGGGAGCGCTGCGCCGCACGCTCGGCGAACAGGCGGTCGAGTACGCGCCGTACCTCCGGACGCTCGAGCGCGGTCACACGCCCTATGGGTCGAGCACGCGCGCGAGTCGCTCGGCGCTCGCGGGGCGGACGGAATGGGTGATGGCATCGGCGAGGTCAGTCCAGATCTTCTCTAGACGGGCCAGATCTGCAGCTGAGACAGGGTCGGCGGGGTTCCGCGCCTCGAGCCAGCCCTGCACGATGCCGCGGCTGTGCTCGAGGGCGTCGAGTACGGCGTCGGATTCGCGATCGTCGAGCTGACCGACGGCTGCGAAGAGTCGCGCAAAGTACGGCACGCTCGTCGGCAGCGCGACGGCACGCGCGGCCCGTGGCGACGCATTGGCCGGCGCGGGAATGCCAAGTCGAGCGAAGGGTAGTGCCCAGTTGTCGGTGGCGAACGTGCCGGCGGGATTGGGGAGCCAGACCCAAGCGTGCATCACCGCGAGGCGCGGCCCATCGGTGCTGCCGCCGAGGTGAGTGTGGCCGAGCAGGAGACTTTCTTCGTCGATCGTGCCGACGTGGTCGTGCCATTCTGCTGACGGCGGCATGTCGGGCGCCTTTTCGCCAGCGCGAAGGATGAGGGTGTAGACGACGCCGGTGAAAGTGCGGCGGCCATCGATCGTCGCGTACGTCAAGATCGATGGCATTGGTGTGGATTCGCTGCGCATGACGCTCTCCCCGCGGACCCAGTGCTCGCCCATCGCCGGGAAGTCGGGGCCGATGCGCACGTAATTCTCGGCGATGGCGACGTTGATGTCCTGAAAGCGCGCAGTCGTCGCGCGAGCCTGAGCGACGAATCTGGCAACGCTGGCGCTGTCCGGACGCTGGGCCCCGACGTTCCTCGCGGCTACAGTTGCCGCGACAGCTGAGACCAACGCCTTCGCTGCGCTCAGAGTGACACGTTTCATCGAATGAAGACCAGGAAGTCCTGGCGCTTGTCGGCGAGAATGCGGCGCAGAGCGTCGGGTGGGATGCCTTGGGGATATCGACTCAGCAGCCGGATCGAATCGAAATCTTCGGGCGAAGGCCTGCGGCGATGGCGAATAGCGACGTTCGAATGAGCGAACGCGCCGGAGTCGATGACACTGAAAGGCACCAGCATTACGCGATCGTGGGTGAGGATCACGAGCGCGGTGTCGCGCGCCTCGAGCAACTCGCCGTCAAGGCGGGAGGTCGCCAGGACAAGCCACGCGGTCACCCCGGCGGCGCTGTGCGCCGGCGGATATGTCTCCGGACCCGGACCGGCGTGAATGACACACGCGGACACCGACAACACGATGACGATCAGCGCGAGGCGCTTCATGACTTCCTCACCGGAATGCGCGTCGAATAGAACTTCTGATCGGCCGAATCGCGTTGCGAGGCCCAGAGGCGTAGCGCCTTCTCTAACGACGCCGACGATGGAACGAAGGTCGCCACGTCGCCACTGTCGCGTCTGAGCCAGTTGCCTCTGATCCACTCGATGTAGTAACCCTGCGAGGCCAGAAGAAAGGTGCGCGCCGAATCCTTTGGCGCTCGACCGACGTCGAAGGAGACCCAGAAGCGATCGCCGGGCTGGGTGCGCACGTAACGATCGTCGGCGGCGCGCAGGTTGCGCTTCGCCAGGGTCGCGAGGCTGTCGTTGTCGGCGCGGACACGCGTCACGCCGATCAACCGGGGACGCGGCCGGGTGAAGGCGGTTGACAGCCCGACCCAATCGATGCGCCATTCGTCGGCGGTGAAGGAGAGACGGACGCGCAGACTGTCCTCCTCCAGCACGGGGACGACGGTCGCGGCACGTCGCCAGGCGACGGGTCCATACGTAGGATGTCGCTCGATGTCGCGCCAATGCTTGCCATCGCGAACCGCCACGCGCAAACCAAAGTTCTTGCGATACCATAGGCCGAACTGGATCATCGGGCCGATGCGGTGCATGTCGCGCTGGAGCCAGTCGATCGACCGAGCACCCGGCTCGGCGAGCATGAGATCATACAACAGCACGGTGTTGAGCAGACTGCTACGGAGCTCGAGACCGATGACGGCGCTGTCCCCTCGCGGACGCGGAAAGGCGAGGTCTATGTAATCGCCAGGATCCTCTCCGGTGGCCCGGGCGAGGGTCACGCTGTCGGTGGCGAAGACGTTTCGGTCCGCTCGCGCGAGTGTCGCGCGAACGTCCCGGCCGGCGCGATCGCGCGCCGAAGCCGCCGCGGAGAAGTCACCGACGACAATCGGCCGCCCGTGCTCGTCGGGAAATACCTGGCTGCGCGGATCGTGGCGGACCTCGAGCAGCTCGAGGTGATTGATGTAGTGGGTCTCGAGAGCCTCATTGCGGACATCCAGGGTGACGACGCCGGCGCTGTCGCCGTGCGTGTGGAGGAGGTCGATGTCGCGCGCCTCGAGCAACGGCGAAATCCGTCTCGCGAAAATCTCCGCTTCGAGCGCAGGCTTGCCGCCGCTATCGGCATATATGGTGGGGCAGGAGCCGAAGATGAGCACGGCGGCAGCGACGTCGACAACGAAGGACGCCGACATCGTCACCGCCGACACGAGCGTGCTGGCCGGCGCATTGATGTCGCGCTCGAAGGTCTCGAGTCCGACGACGCTGTCGAAGGGAATTGGCTCGAGAGGGAGGGATTCATTAAGGGCGCCGACGCGACGGCCGCCGCCGCGCGCGGTGAGCGTATGCCCCTGGACGCGGATGCCGTCGTCGTAGACGACGGTGGATCCGTCTCTCAGATGCGCTTTGACGGGCGACTTGACGTCGTACGGGTTGCGCGGATCGAGGGCGCGGACCTGCGTGCCGCGCGAGATGCTAACGAGAACGCAAGCTGCGCCGGCTAGCGGCAGACAGGCGACCAGCGTGCGACGGAGCAATGTCCAGCGGAACTCTGATGACACGCGAGCGTCTCCTTTCGTTCGTAGTTAGGTGACTACCGCTTTCCGGCGCGAGCCCCACAGCCCGGCGCGCCTCTCGCCGGTGAGCTCGGCGCATTCGCTCCAGGGCAGGTCACGACCGCCACTCCGAAGCGGATGGGCGATAAGCTGCGCCAGGGGCAATTCATGGATGAACACCCCGCCGGCGGCGAGCACGCGGGCGATCTGGCGCAGCGCCGCGCCGGGTTGGTCGATGTGATAACAAGTGCCGAAGTCGATCACGACGTTAAACTCGCCGTCGGCAAATGGCAGCTGCCGAACGTCGCCGACCTGGAGCTCGGCGCTCACGCCGAAGTGCGCAAGGCGCGCTTGCGCCAGGGCGATGAGATCGGGGGCGATGTCGATGCCCACCAGTCGCGATGGCTGGCAGCGCCGCGCGAGCTCGGTGAGGGCGACCCCCCTTCCGCAGCCCACCTCGAGCAGGCGGCACCCGCGCGCGACGGGAAGGGCGCGGAGCAGGGCTGGGATCTCCACCCAGCTCTGGAGCGCGTTGCGATACTCCTGATTGGCAAAGCGGCGATAGGGCATACAACTGGAACGCGGAATAACAGGCCAGATCGGCTCATTTCAAGCCGAAGCGTGCGCTTCACATGTGGCCGTCCTTATGCCCGCTGAATACTCGGGGCGCGAAATCCGCGCTGTCGCCTTCAAAGAGCTTCGCTTTGATGACCGAGTGCGTACCCTCGCTACTGCGCGCGCTGACGACGGCCATCGAGCCCACTGAGAGACGAACGCCGGCTACTGAGACTCGCTTGCCGAGCGTGGCATGACGACAGCAGACGCGTTTTGCAGGAGCGCTTTGGCGCGGTTCCGGCGCGTATTGGAGCGCGCGGCCTGGATGATACCGAAACCAATAATGCCTAACGCGAAGTAATACCGTCCTCCACCAACTGACGCCATTGCGTATGTACTGATCGTGACTCCCAGTCCGATCACGAGAAACAGCACTGCGGCGTTGCCTTGGCGCCTCGCGCGATCTAGTTCGATGTTCAGGTCGTCGACACTGGGGAGTGGATCGGCGTCGCTTGCATCCTGAACCGACAACTCCTCCATGTTTTTGTTTGGACGAAATGTGGCGCGCACCAGGGGTGAAAAGTTCCAATACGCTGCCCACGCGATTGACACTGCCGCCGTGGGTAGCGCGAAGGACCAGGCGATCAAATGGATCGCCGCAGCAACACCATATTAACCGGCGGCAACAATCAATACGCCGCGCCAGAAAGTCGGCGCTAGAGGATCTCGACGGTACACCAGCACGAGTCCGATCACCAGAATGACATCATGCAGACCATACTTGACTCCCGTCCAGGATAGCGCGACGGACGCTGCCAGGGTTTGGTAGGTCAGGGTGATCACGTTCAGCGCGACCAGCACGACGAACAAGGCAAGCCAGCCGTCGACACCGGGTGTAATTACAGGCTCGGCATGGCTTGCTGGCTCGCTTCCAGGTAATTCGGAGTTCGTCGTTATGGAGGCGTCTGGCCGACTCGACGCGAGAGCTTCGTCTTCGGGCTTCAACTCCATGCCACGCTTCCCCAGCTCGTTTTTCAGGGATAGCCAAGCCTCTGGCCGCAAGCTGTTCTCTCCAGCTCGGACAAGCTCGAATAGTTCTGCATCAAGCTCCGAGACGTCCAGGTAGCCATCATTATCGTTTGCTCACATCACTCCGCGTGGCGATCAGTACTGGATTTTTTGCGCCTTGGTCACATCTTCGGCGAGACCGGCAAAGTCTTGGCGCGCACGTCTGACGCGCAGATTCGATTCTGCTTTCGGAGGGTGACAATGTGGAGCGCGAGTGATTTAGCAGACTCCTGGGAGGCCAATCGGCAGTACCTTGCCAACCATACGCGTCAATCGCTCGACCAGTTCGTGGATGAGCATCCCGGTTGGTTCGGTGTGGTGCTTGCGACGACGGCGCAGACTCTCGTCGAAGCACCGATGGCAATTGGCTCCGGCTTTGTCGACGTGCTGAACCTCGGCAAAGGCGCTGCAGAAGGTGGTTGGGGCTATCTCCAGGACGGACTCCGCTTCATTACGATCGTCGCGCCGCTTGCTCGCGGTGGTCAGGCAGTCCTCTCTCGCATTCTCGCTGTTGGACAGGGGGAGAACTGCACCTGGATTGCTGCCACGAAAGCGTTGCAGATAACCGGCACGCGTCCGTTCGCGGCGCTGTCGGATCTGGCGAACGCCGCGGGACGTCCTGTATCGGCCACCGGACCGGCATTCATCGACGAGCTTGTCGCGGCGCTCCGCGCGTTAGGCGCTCGCCTCCGGCTGCTGCCAAATCCCGGAACGCTCGCCGACGTGGAACGCGCGGTGGCGGCAAATCGGAACGGGGTTACCCTGTTCAGCGTCGAGTGGAGCAACCCTGCCTATCGAGGCGGTGTTGGCCACACACTCGCGGCGGCGTGGAACGCCGCTCGTGGTTGTGTGGTGTTCGTGGACCGTTCCGGGAACGTTGTCGCAGGCCTCGCTGAATTGGAGCGACTCTACCCCGGTATCGGTGGTGCGACACCCTACGGTACCATGGCGTTCATCCAAAACGGCCTGATCCCGCAAGCCAGCTTGCTCAAGGGCACAGTGGTGAGCAGCATCGCCGATGCGGTGTTTCTCGAGCTCAAAACTGTTTTCGCCCCACCGCCCGCGGTCGCCGACAAGATCAAACAGGGCCCAACTCCACAGGCCTCGGCCCCTTCGCTGATGCACATGGTGTCAGGCGGCGAGTCGCTCTCGAAGATTGCCCTGGCGAGCTATGGAGACATGTTCCTTTGGCCGCTCCTGTTCGACGCGAATCGTGGCGCGATCGGTGCGAATCCCGACGTGATTCGCCCTGGCCAATCGTTGAAGGTGCCGCCTCTCTCTTCGTTCACGAGCTCTCAAATCCACGACGCGCATGTGCGCGGCAAGGCGTGGAGGCCCCATCGGTGAAAGCTTGGCCCGGTTCGTGACTCCTGCCTAACAAATCATCATTCTATTTCCGGGCCGATAGCATGCGGAGCGTCATTGAGCAGTTCGACCTCGACGATCGATCCGTTCGCTAGATGGAATGTACGGCGGAGACTCCGACTGGCGACGATCTCGACGACCCAAGGGTCGGGCCGATCCTTTGCCGCTGTCGTCGGTGTCCACAACCAGGCCGGTTCGTTATCGAGGTTCGCGAGCCGACATGGCACGAGCAGGATATCTCGCTCGCCCCCGTATTCAGAACGATCGAACCAGATCGAACGGCGGCGGATCTCAGGGTCAAACCAGTCGAAGTGATACGGCAGTGCGAGGTTCAGCGATCCCGGGAAAACGGGTACGCCGAGCTTCCGCGAGTACTCGGCGTTGAACACCGAGAGCCAGTGAGAGGCGTCGCCCTCGCCATCCTGAACGCTGCCGATCAATCGCATCGCGAAGTGTTGAGCTAAGGTCTGCTGAGTGGCTTTTTGGTGGCTAACGCTATGCGCCGGTCGAATGGTCCGCCCTCGTGTTGTGAATCAGCGCACACTCGGGAAGGGCATAGTCGTGACCTCGAACGCAGGGTAAAGTCTATCCCGAAGAGCGACTCCTCCGAGGAGGTTCAAGTGTCAACATCCCTCGTGATGCGTGCGATACTAGCGGCGATCGTGCTCTCAGCGGTCCCCGCAATTGCCAACGCGCAAGCTCCACAGACGAAGCCCGCAAAATCGACGGCGCACAAGCAATCACAAGCGTGGGTTCATCACGCCAAAGTCGATCACCGTGAGGCGCACGTGGGCAAGAAGGCGAAGAAGGCCAAAAAGCGCGCGAGCTCTTCTCGTCTACCGGTTCCCGAGCATCCGAACGGACGGGCCAGATGGTAACTAGGGAGCGATCTCTCGCTAATTACAGTCTGTAACTAACGCGTTCCGCTAATTACAGATGTGGCCTGATCGTTAAATAAGGGATTGAACGGTTCAGAGCGGCTCCGTGCTCCAGGTCTCAGACTGCGCCGTTTCGGGACCTCGCGCCGTCCGGGACTTCGCGCCGTTCGGAACTCAGCGCTGTAAGCCTCTGAGCCAGGCACCGCGACGCGCGCGTTCCGTCGGTGTCACGATTGCCGCATCCATGAGCCGCACCCGTGCGCGCCGGTATCCCGAGACAGCTACGCTCACCCGCATTCGTTGACCTTGACGCTCGATCTCGACCGGTATGGCCGAAGTCCCCTCGGTGTCGTCGACGCGAACGCGTGAGACGGCGCGCCGGAAATCCTGAAACGCGCGAACCGGCTCACCGCCGATCGTGAGCAGATGGTCCCCTGTCCGAAGCCCGGCTCTTGCCCACGGCGTGGTGGAATCCCGAATGACCAATCGCGGTGCGGCGGGAACGGTGAAATCGATCAGCAGGCGAAGGTCCGGAAGCGCATTGCCGGCGGAATCCGTGGCGGGAATGGAGTCGACGACCTCGCGCAGCCCGAGTCGCCCGAGGACTGGGCGCATGTCGATAGGTTCTGCGCCGCGCACCTCGCGCGCAAAGAACGAGTCGAGGCGACAGCCGCACACGGAGTCGGCGACCTGTTCGAACTCGCCTGGGGCGTAGCCGCGTTTGGCGCTCGTTAGGCTGCGCGCGAACATCGCGCGCATGATGTCGTCGAGCCCGCGCGTCTCGTGCGTGGAGTCGCGCACCATCGCATCGAGCACGTTCCCGAGGAGCTCGCCCTGGAGATAATACCCGCCGGTCGCGTCTGGGTTGTCGGCGGGCGCATCGCCAAAGGCGAGGCTGGCGCGTTCCGGCGACACCACGTGGTAGACGGGCGACCCGTAGTACCGCTCGAGCAAGCGCGTGAGATGCGCGAGTCGTGAGGCGCCGGCGCTCGTGTCGACGAGGCCAGCGCGACGCTGGAGGAGATCGGCGTAATACAACGTGATTCCCTCGCCGATCCACAAACTCGGCGTCCGCCGAGGCGCGCGGTAACTCAGCTCGTTGTAACCGGCGGGCCGGATGGCGACGAGATTCCACGCGTGAAAGAACTCGTGCGCGATTTCCTGCATCGAGAAGCTCGGAGCGCGCACTCCAAGGACGACCGATGCCGCATGCTCGAGCGCATCGCCGCCCCCATCCTCGATGAGGAACCAGTAATCGCGTGCCGGTGCCGCGCCAAAGACTCCGGCCGCGGCACGGACGAGACGATGGAGACGGTCCAGGAAGGCGAGCGTGTCGAACGCGTTGCCGTTAGGCAGCGGCCAATAGGCGACGTGATAGTGTGTCGTGCCCTCGGTGAATGACCATTGATGCAGGTTGCCGAGGAGGAGGGGAGAGTCGAGCAGAGTCGCGGCGTCGGGGACGCGCGTGGGTAGCGCGGTCGCGACGCGCCACGCCGGCGGGATGTCGAGGTGGAGGCTGACCGCCTCTTGCGACAGCTCGGGCGAATAGAGGAAGAAATCGGGCGGGTTGATCATCATGCCGTCGGCGCGTGCTTGCGGTTTCCAGACGCGCAGTTCGGTCGACAATTGCGCCTGAATCGCGACGCGGTATCGCACCACGCCCGATCCTCCGGGGAGGTCGACTCGCCAGAGCGTGCTGTCGAGCCGAGTTATCCGGGCGTTGGATTTCGACTCGATCGAGAGCTCCTGGATATAGCGCCAGTATTGCGCGTCGTACTCACCGTGCACTCTCATCGCGAGATGAAAGGTGTCGGGCGCGTTCCGAAACGTGATCGAGACTTCCGGCAGGTCGACGTGCGCCGGATCGATCGTCAGGTCATAAGCGATCGAAACGCGAGGCGAGCGGTCGCCGAGCAATGCGATTGCCGCGATCAGCGCGAGCGTGTGGACTGTCGTTCGCATCCCTCTCTCCGCGATGTGTTTGCGATGAGATGCCGGCGAGGGCAATAACGCTTGAAGCGTTGCGGCTACCGCACACAGATGGTAGCGCCAGTGATCGCGGGCGGGGGCTCCTCCGGGGCACTATGACAATGCTGCCATTGGCTCCGTGTGTAGTTAGGCATCCTCGGCCGAATGACAGCATTGCCGATAGCTGCCCCTCCGGAACCCCCGCCCGCGATCACCCAACTTTCGTTGCGTGATAAGCAGTCTGCACAGGCGCGGAACGCCCCGGAGCGACCCCGCTCCTGCTATCGTGCGCGACTCCACTCTAGCTGAACTGCCGTGTGAAGTCCTCGAAGCGCGCGCGGAGCTCCGCGAGCTCGCGGCGCACCTCGTCGAGCGATGCCTCGAGCTCGGCGACGCGATCGCGCCGTGGCTCGGCCGCGGCGATGTCGATTGGCGCTTCCGCCGGCGTCTCGGCTGGTGGGCCGGAGAGGAGGTGCGCATACCGTGTTTCCTTTTGCCCCGCCCGTCGCGCCACCTCCACCGCGAGCTCTTGAGCGATCAATCCGTTCACGGCCGCCTCGACATCTGCCAGACTCGTGAACTCAGCGAGTCGGTTCGTGCGCGTTTTGATTTCACTCAACGTCTGCGGCCAGCGCAGCATGAGGACACACAACACTGCGCGCGCGGGCTGGTCGAGCTCGAGCTTGTCCGTCACCAGGTGTTGGAACTTCATGACGCGCGCATCGCTCGGCGTGATTGCGCGGACGAGTGACTGCTGGCGGAGGCTGTTGACGGCCCACTTCACCTGGTCCTCGCTGAGCGACATCACCGGCTCGCGGTTCGAGAGCTGATTGCAGGCGTTGGTGAGCGCGTTGAGCGACAGCGGATAGTTGTCGGGTGTCGTCGCTTCCTTCTCGATCAGGCATCCGAGGATGCGAACTTCGACGTCCGAGAGCTGCATCGTTCTTAGTAGCGCAAAGGGGAGGATAATGTCAATTCGGAGGATATGCAGCGGCTCACGCTCGCGAGTCGCTTCCGAGCTACTCATTACTCCGAACTGCATTACCGTCGAACTGAGGGCTAGTGGTCGAGATCTCGACCACCAGCCCTCAGTTCGACAGTAAGACAGTACCAAGTCTCGAGTAGCTCTCGAAAGCGAGAGCCGTCGGAACTGAAGCCGCTAGTTCGGGTTCGCGCGACGTCCGGCGCCGAGCCGGGGTCGTTTCTAACGTCCCGGCGGACTCGCGTGTCCCTGTGGTGGGCGCATGGCCGACGATCGCGTTGCATCGGATGCACGACTGGTGAACGCCGCGCGGCTCGGGGATGCCGCGGCGTTCGACGCGCTCGTCCGTCGATACGTGCGGCCGGCGTACGCGGTGGCCTTCTCGATCGTGCACGACCATCTCGAAGCGGAGGATATTTGCCAGGACGTGTTCGTGCGCGCGCTCGAGCGGCTGGACGACTGCCGGACGGCGGCACGTTTCGGCGGATGGCTCCTCGCCATCGTACGGAGCACGGCGCTGAACGCGGTCCGTCGCGAGCGCCTGCGACAGGGCGAGCCGCTCGAGCGTGTCGACGCGCCGAGCGAGGAGAGTCCGGCACGGGACGCGGAGCGGCGGGAGCTACGCGCTCGATTGGCCGCGGAGTTGGCGCGGCTCTCCGAGCGAGAGAGCGAGGTCGTCCTGCTCCACGATCTCGAGGGCCGGAGCCACGCCGAGATCGCGTCGGCATTGGGAATCTCGGAGGTAAGCTCGCGTCAGTATCTGTTCGTCGCGCGCCAGAAGTTGCGCGTAGCGCTCGCCGACCTCCAGCCACGAACCGGGCATGACTGACGACCCGATCGACTTCAGCGCCTTCGATGTGCAGCTCGATGACGTGGCGCAGAACGTCGCGACGCGCTGCGCGCCACTGCTTGCGGAGCGCCGGCGCGCGCGGACCGTCGTGCAGATCGTCGAGTGGCGGCGGCCGATGATCGCGGCCGCTCTGGTGATCGCGGCGGCGTCGGCGTTCGCGCTCTCCCGCGACGTGCCTGAAGAGCACGTCCGTGCGGCGCTCGCGGTGCGGTCGGCGCCTTCGCGCCTTGCGCCGCTGCCGCGGCTGGGGGAGTCGCTCGGCGTCCCGACCGAGCTGGCGTCGCGCCTAACGATGCGCGTGCCGCCGACGATGGCCGATCTGCTGGGGCAACCGCGGTGACGACGCCCGCGCCCATGCTGCGCCGAACGCGAGTCACGGGCGCCGCGGTGATCATCGTCGTGTTCGTGAGCGGGGCGCTCACTGGCGCCGCTGTCGAGCATCTGGGGCGCGACACGCGTCGCGAGCGCGACGTTGTGGGAGCGGTGCCGACGGCCAGCGCCATCGAGAACCTGAAATTCGGCAACACCGGTGTCCCACTCATGTACGAGGAGCTCGGGTTGAGCCCGGAGCAGAGGGCGCGGATCCGGGGAATCGTCGCCGCGCGGCGCCCGGAGGTGGATTCGCTGCTGCGCGACAGTTGGCCGCGACTTCGGGCGGTCGTGGACACGGTGCGGCTGCAGGTTGAGCAAGTACTAACGCCGGAGCAGCGGACGCGTCTGACGGAGATCCGCCGCCGCGGCCTGCGGTGAAATGCAGCTTTGAATGGGAGGAAATCATGAAGCGAGCACTCGTTGCACTCGGCGTGATGGGCATGTTCGCCGCGGGCCTCGGCGCGCGTTGGGAGGGGCAGGCGCGCAAGGCGCCACTCGTCGTCCACGAGTGGGGAACGATCACGACCCGCCACGCCCCCGATGGCACACCGCAGGGACGACTCAACCGCATCGAGTCTGCGGACACACTGCCGGCGTTCGTGCACCGGTACGAGCCGGCGCAGACGGCGAGCAATCCGGAGAAGACGCTCGTGAAGACGCCGCTGATTCCCGGCCGACCGGACGTGACGATGCGTCTCGAGACGCCAGTGATCTACTTCTACCTGCCCCGCGGCTCGTCGCCTCCCGCTCCGTTCGATGTCACCGTGCGCTTCCGGGGCGGAGTGTTGAACGAGTTCTATCCCGATGCGGAGCCGTCGGTGACGGTGGACGTCGACCGCATTGCGGCGAAGATGGACGCCGGTGTGATCCCGGCGCAGTGGACGGGCGAGGTTCTCGACAACTATGTCGTCGGCCGATTGTTGTGGCGCGGCATCTCACTGGCGGACAGCGCGCCGGGGCCAGCCACGTCGAGCAACGTGTGGCTCGCGCCCCGACGTGTCGCGTCGAAGAGTGTGCTTTCCCCGTTAGGCGAAGGCGAGCGCTTTCTCTTCTATCGCGGCGTGGCGCATCTGGAGGCGCTCCTGCAGACTGGGCTCACGGCGAACGAAGTGCGGCTTCTTGCGCCCCAGCGACTCCAATGGATGACCCAGAGCTCGATGACGATCGCCAGACTCTGGCTAGTGGACGTGCGGGGCGACGGAGCAGTCGCCTTTCGCGACCACGCGCCAGTCACGATCGAGAAGGACGCGCCGTCTGGCGAGCTGGCTCGGCTGCCGCTCTTCGCGGCGGGCGACTACGCCACTGCCAACGTCGCCGCGCTGCGGAACGCGCTGAAGGAGTCGCTCGTCTCCGCCGGCCTCTACGCGCCCGAAGCCGAGGCCATGCTCGAGACGTGGAAGCAGAGCTACTTCCGGACGCCGGGGCTGCGCCTGTTCTACCTCGTGCCGGACGAGTGGCTCGGGTATTTCCTGCCGCTGCAGCTGTCGGTGCCCCACGAGCTAACGCGCGTGATCGTGGGACGGATAGATCTGGCGCGACGCTGAGGCAGCCTAACGACGAAGGATGACGAAGGAGGCTCGTGGCTGCCCGATGTTCGGAGGTTCACTCGTGAGTAGCGCTAGAGCAGCTCCACGACGTGCCGAGAAACGGGTGCGGTATCTTCGCGGATCGATGGTTGGTCGCGCGCTGATCTCGTTGTACGACTATCAAACGAAGCGCACGCTCTACATCGCAAACGGCATCCCGGAGTACTGGGTGCTCAACGCCGAGGCGAGGAATCTCTCCCGCTGGCGCGGCGCGGCGGATCCGGGCGACGTGTTGAGCGCGCGAGCCGAATGGCAACCAGCCGGAATGCCGGAGCCATTCGTGCTCGACCTGCCGCGCTTCTTCGACGAAGCGGTCGCGTGAGCTGGTAGTCGGCCGTGCCGGCGCACTTCCTTGCGTAGCCCGCACGTCGCCCTCACTTCAACGCATACGCTTCGTGACCGTTCACATCATGTTCGAGCGCGTAGCTTGCGACCGTTCGTCCGAGCGTCAGTCCCGCGTCCATGTCGAATCGATAGTGGATCCCAGCGTAAATCCGCGAGATCGCGGCTTGATCGGCGAGCCCGTTCAGATAATTCGCATCACTCGGAAAGTGCGCCGCGAGAACTGCCATTGACGATCCCGTGACCGAGGCGTGGTTCGACGGATACGAAGGATGGTTAGGCAAAGGGATATCCGGGACGATGCCTGGATCGGCTTGCGGCGGCCGGATCATCCAATACGTGTACTTGGCGTCGTGCGAGGCGATGAACGCGTCCATCGCCGCCATGTTCATGATGGCGAGGACGCGCGCCGCTCGTACCTCGTCGAGATGAAACTTGGTGATCTCGTCGGTGGCAACCTGGTTGGTGTACGACTGTGCCACGTTGGTGAAACCATTCGGACTCGCCCAGAATTTCGCGAGCGAATCCTGCTCGTGCGTGCGGTTGTCCGAGTAGAAGCGCACTTCCGCCAGCGCCGTCTCGAACGCCGGTGAGCCGAACGCTGGCGGCGGGGCTGGTCGGAACTGGCTGGAGCTCGTCAGGAAAAAAGTTCGCATCTCAGCGAGACGCGGAAAGACGGGGACCTTGCCCGGAGCGCTGACCCAACAACCGGGACACACGGGGATGGTGACGCCGGCGACGGAGCTCGTGAATCGGTCCGTTGCGGCGCTGGCGACGACGGCAGCGCCCACAGCACGGCCAACGGCTTCGCCGGCGCCAAAGTCGTCGTGGTTCTCACCGGGCCATTGCGCCTCGGACTCCTGATCGGCCACTTGTGCATCGAAGTACGCCGCCTGGTCAGGATAGAAAGAGCCAAGCACGGTGGACGATGCCGCTGCAACCGCCGCTGCCACCGACGCATGATCCCCACGGTCTTTGGCTTCTTCTGCGGTGACCGCCGCGTTGTATTGGGCGAGCGACAGGTAAGCGAAGGTCCTGGTGCCGGACTGCTGGCTGACAACGTGTGTTAGCGTTTGCGTACGCGCGATTTCGTTCCATCGAACGGTCGCGCTTGCCTCCCAGAACTTGATCGCATCGGCACTGAGTTGCGGGCGTAGGGCAGCCCTTGGAGTGCTGGCCCCATCGGAGCAGCCGCCTAACGCGAGGCCGCCCAGCGCAATGCTCGAGATGTAAAATCGTAACCGGCACATGAGTGTCTCCTTGCTCGGGTTAGAGTGGCCGGTACATTAGGCCTGGGCCTCAGAAGGCCCTCATCTTTTCCTCATCGAGCCTCATGTTGCGGCTGCGAACACTCGGTGGGCTCGCTTTGCTGGACGAAACTGGGGCGGCTGTCGCGACCCAGCGTCGCCGAGTCGCGCTGTTGGCATTGCTTGCCGTTGCCGGAAAGCACGGTCTGACGCGCGACAAGCTCGTTGGCTATCTCTGGCCCGAGAGCTCGGCCGAGCATGCGCGTCACGCGCTCGAGCAACTGCTATACGCTCTGCGCCGTCAGGCGAGCGATAAGCTGTTCCTCGGCAGCGATCCCATTTGCTTGAATCCAGAGATCGTCGAGAGTGATCTGGGGCTGTTCGAGGCCTTGCTCGCGCGCGGCGCGCCCGCGGATGCCGTTGCGCAGTACGGCGGGCCATTTCTCGACGGCTTTTCCCTGCGCGCTGCCGAGGACTTCGAGCGCTGGACGGAATCGCAACGTGCTCGATTGGCGACGGACTATCGGCGCGCCCTCGAGAAATTGGCTCGCGCCGAAGCAGAGCAGGGGAATTACCAGCGCGAAATCGAGTGGCGGCGCAGAATCGTGATGCTCGATCCGCTCGGCACTCAGGGCGCACTCGATCTGATGCGTGCCTTCGCGGCCGCGGGAGACCGAGGCGGTGCGTTGCAGCACGCTCGAGTGTACGAGGCGCTCGTGCGGGCGGAGCTTTCGAGCGCGCCGGATAGTGCGATCACGGAACTGGCACAGCAGCTACAGGGCGGCGGACGCCCCACTGCCGACCGAGCTGACGCGGTATCCATACTGCAGCCGAAGCTTCCCGACCCGCCCTCCGTCGTTGCTTCGATTCGCACCAACGCCACACCGTCGTCAATAGCACTGACGCGAAAGATGCTCGCTGCGTGCGGACTTGCACTCGTGCTGGCTGGAGCCACGGCGGCAGTTCTTGCCCGCGAACGCAACGCGCACCCGACGCCTGCGAGAAGCGTCGCCGTGTTGCCGTGCGCCAATCTCAGTAGCAACAAGGACGACGAGTACTTCTCCGATGGTATGACCGATGAGCTTATCACGGCTTTGGGCAAGATCAGGGAGCTCCGTGTGCCGGCTCGTACGTCCGCCTTCGTCTTCAAGGGCAGGAACGTGCCTGCGCGACAAATCGGGCAGGAGCTGCACGTGAGCTCGCTCGTCGAGTGCACCGTTATGCGCGGAGGCGGCCGACTCCGTATTACGGCGCGGCTCATCGATGCGGCCGATGGCTACCAACTCTGGTCGCAGGAGTACGAGCGCGACGTCGGCGATGTGTTGGCCGTCCAGGACGAGATCTCGCGCGCGGTCGCGCGCGCGTTACAAGTAACGTTGGCGGCGGGGAACGATACCCTCCCAGTACGTCGCCTAACGACGAGCCAGGAAGTGCGAGACCTCTATCTGCAGGGCCGCTCCTTTTTCGGTCTGCGAACCGACGAGAAGAGCCTGCGAAATAGCGTCGAGTATTTCAAACGTGCAGTTCAGCTGGACTCGCTATATGCGCCGGCCTATTCCGGCCTGAGTGATGCCCAAAGCCTCCTTTCGATCTGGGGCTTCGATCCGCCAAGCGAGGGATTTGCTCGCGCGAAGGAGGCGGCGCTTCGCGCCCTCGCGCTCAACGACGCTCTCGCCGAGGCGCATACATCACTCGGGATCGTGAGTATGTTCTTCGACCTCGATGGGGAAAAAGCTCGCCGTGAGCTGAGGCGCGCGATGGAGCTCGATCCACGCTATCCGTCTACGCATCTGTTTTATGCCTGGTATCTCACGAGTCACGGCTCAGGCGATTCCGCCGTGGCGGAAGCTCGGGTCGCGCGCGACCTGGACCCTCTCTCGATCATCGTCAACATCCGCGTCGGAACGATGCTCTTATTCGCCGGGCACTATCCGGAAGCGCTCACCGAGCTACGCACGACACTCGAGCTGGATTCCACAAATGCGATGACGCACGCGGAGCTGGCGCGCGTTTTGGTGTTGTTGAATCACTGTTCTGACGCCCTTACGGAGATCCGGTATCTGCCGGCGTCCTTCCAGAATGTCGAGCGCGGAGTTGCCGGATATGTCGATGCGATGTGTGGTCGTCGGGCCGAGGCGGTAGCCATGCTGAAGAACCTCGAGGATCAGTCGAAAGAAAGGTTCGTCTTCGCGTCGCGGATCGCCCTGCTGCATGTAGCGCTGGGCAAGGGCGAGTACGACTACGCCTTCGACTGGCTCGAGCGAGCAATTACTCAACGCGACCCGACGAGCCAGTTGCTCGAGGCGGATCCGCTATATAGTCCTCTTCGCAACGATCCGCGATTCCACCGGCTGCTCGTTGAGGCTGGCCTGGAGCATCGCCGCTGATCCCGCCGCGGCGCGGTCCGCGCGATCTTCAAGACTGGGCGTACTGAGACTGAGGTGCACCGGACCCACAGGGTCTGCGATGGCAAGTTCGTTCAGAACTCGTCTCACGCTCCCAGCGGCTCGGGGCCGAGTACCCGAGTGATTGACTCGACGAGCCGGTTCCAGCGGTCTGCCTCGACTGCCAGTTGACGGCGCCCGCTCGGCGTGATGGCGTAGTACCTCGCGCGGCGATTGTTCGACGAGGTGCCCCACGCGCCCTTGATCCACCGCTGATCCTCGAGTCGCTGCAACGCCGGATAGAGCGAGCCGTGGTCCACGATGAGGGTGTCGGCTGATCGAAGTTGAATCTCGCGGGCGATGCCTTGGCCGTGTTCGTCACCGAGCATCAAGATGCGCAGGATGAGGAGGTCGAGCGTGCCTTGCAGGAGCGGGTCGCGTTCTTTCGCGCTTCGACTGGGCATGAGTGTCCGCTTGCTCGTGCAACGCGTTAGGCGCCACCGCGCAGCACCGCGGCGGGATCCGTGGAGGCGGCTTGCCGGCCCGAGACCAAAGCCGCGATGACGGCGAGAGCGACGAGAGCTGCGGGAACGACGAGAAGCGCGATTGGATCGAACGTGCTCGCGGTCGCGGATGCCGTTCCAAGCGCCGCATTGGCGACTCGAATGCCGCCAATCCCGAGGACGATGCCGACGGCGACGCCGCGCGCGATCCAGACGATCGCATCGCCGACCGACGCCGCGAGCACGTGTCGGGTATTCGCGCCGAGCGCCATGCGAATGGCGATCTCCCGCTCGCGCTGCCGCACGCTGAAGGACACCAAGCCGTACACGCCGACCCACGCGAGCACGAGACCGATCGCGCCGATGAGCGCGAGGATTGCTCCACTCACCCGCGCCGTCATGACGCTCCCGTCCGACGCGACGATCCGATCCATGCGCTCGACCGCGACCGGCAGCATTGGCTCCGCCGTCGCGACGACTCGCGGCACCGCGCGTATGACGGCAGCCCCGTTGCCGTCGACGGCCAGCACAATGCGGCTCGTCCAACCATTGGTCAGCTTCGGCAAATAAATGTCGCCGCCGTCGACACTCGTCATCGACACACCGCGGATGTCCCGCACCACACCGATTACCTCGATCGATCCTGCGAACCTGGGTGCTGTGGGGCCGAACCCAGTCTCGGGCGCGGTTCCCATGACGAGCTTTCGTCCGATCGGATCCTTGCCCGGCCAAAACGCTCGAGCGAGTGAATCGCTGATGACGGTGACGGGCACGCTGTCTCGAACCTCCTGTGCAGAGAAGGTGCGACCACGCGCGAGCGGGATCCCGAGCGTCGCGAAATACTCCGCCGACACGAAGGCATACGAATATCGCGCCGCGTGCTCGCGAGCGTCCGGATCGCCTGCGACCTCGGCCGGCAACGTGGCTGACGCCGCGACGTTGCCGCCTAACGGTACATGAGAGGTGACGGCGAGCGAGCGCACGCCGGGAAGCGCGTGGAGTCGATCGCGGATCACGGTCTCGATCTGGCGGGACCGATCGGGCGAGAATCCCAATTCTTCGGGGTTCGTGAGCCACACAGAGATCACGTCACGGGTGTGAAAGCCAGGATCAGTGCCTAACAAGTTGGCGGCCGACCGCGTGAAGCTGGTGGCGCCGAGGAGCAGCGCCACAGAGGTCGCCATCTGTCCAGCCATCAACCACCCTTGCAGCCGACGCGTACCTGTGCCCGCGGAGATCCCCATGGAGCTCCTCAGCGCCAAGGCCAGATCCGCTCGGCTGGCCTGCAGGGCCGGTGCGAGCGCGACCAGTATCCCCGCGCCGACGCTCAGGATGCCGACATAGATCAGGACGCGCGCGTTAGGCGCCGTCGTGAGCGCAAGAGTGCCACCGCCTTCTCGCGACAGGAAAGCCGCTCCCAATCGGCTGCCCGTGGCGAGCGCATAGATCGTGATCGCGGCGGTGACTGCACCAGCGAGCAGCGAGACGACAACGCCCTCCGTCAGGAGCTGGCGTATCAGTCGTGCGCGGCTCGCTCCGGTCGCCATCCGGATGGTAATCTCGCGCTCACGGGCGGCAGCGCGGCCCAGCAACACACCGGCGACATTTGCGCAGGCGATCAAGAGCACGAGGAGCATCACGACCTGCAGAGCCACGTACAACGGATGGATTTGCTCGCCAATTGCTCCGAAGGGCCTGCCGCGCGTGGCCGACACGGTCACCCTTTGCTCGGAAGCGGGGAGCGCTTTCCGCCACAGCGCGGCGAGTGCCGCGAGCTCCGATTGCGCCTGCGCCAGCGAGGCCTCTGGCGTTAGGCGTCCCACCAGCTCGCAACATGCGGTCGTCTCGCGGCTGGCACGCACACGCAGATCGCCGAGTGCCGAGAGCGGAATCCAGAGGTCAGGCACTTCCTGCCGAATACCGGCGAAGTTGTGCGGCGTGACGCCAACGATCGTCGCGCGAATGCCGCTGACGATCAACGTGGATCCAAGAATGCCAAGATCACGCGCGAAGCGGCGCTCCCAGTAGTTGTCGCTGATCAACGCGTTCACAGGAGCGTCGACGACTTCGTCGTCTGGGCGCAGCCCGCGGCCAACGACGGGTCTGATGCCGAACGTCTCGAAATAGTTCGTCGTCACGAACAGCGCGATGACTGGCTCCGCGACGGTGGCGCTCGTGGCAAACGTGTGCGGCGCCGTGGAGGACGCCGACCCCGCGAGCCGCAAGTGCGCCGGTTGCGCCGCCGCGACCGCGCCTAACGTTCGCGCGTTGTCGCGATAGAAGAGAAATTCCGCCATGGAGAAAGCGCCGAAGCGATTCGGCGGTTTCACACGCCAGATGGCGAGGATTCGATCTGGCTTCGGCACCGGAAGGGGTTGGAGCGCCACGGCATTGAAAAGCGCGAAGAGTGCGATATTCGCGGCGAGACCGATGCCGAGTGCCGAGACGGCGGCCAGGAGGTACGTCTTGTCACGCCAGAGCGTGCGAACCGCATAGCGTACGTCCCCCGCGATACCCTCGATCAGCGAGAGATGCGTCGAGTCGTAGCGGCGCTCCTGCACCGTGCCGACGTTTCCGAACTGTCGGCGCGCTTCGTACTCGGCGTCGTGCGGATCCCAGCCTTCGGCGACGAGGCGGTCGGTCTCGAGCGCGAGATGAGCCGTGATTTCGGCGCCGAAATCATCGCGCCGGTTGTACCGGCGGAGCCAGGCGATGGGATGCACGACTCACCTCTTTGGGTCGATTGTCTACCCAAGTTACGATCTTCGGGTAGAATGTCAACCCAGCCACGCTCGACGGCGAGTTGTGCTTCGAGCGATGCCTCGGGTACGGTAGTAGCGAGGCAGTGTTTGCGCTACCGAACGGACCTCAAGCGCGTTTATGCCTAATAGCGCTAGAGCAGCTCCGCGACATTCCGAGCAACGGGTGCGGTCGCAAGATGTTGGTCGCGCGTGAGCAGCTTGCAGCCGAGGCCCTCGGCGAGGGCAACATACGTCGCATCATAGGCGGTGAGGTTGGCGCGGAGTGTCCAGATGCGCGGAAGAAGGGACTCGTGCCCGTACCGCGTTATGGGAAACTGGGACAAGAGCGTGACGGCGAGAAGGGCGCGTCGAGAAGGGCGCGTCGAGAAGGGCGCGTCGAGAAGGGCGCGTCGAGAAGGGCGCGTCGAGAAGGGCGCGTCGAGAAGGGCGCGTCGAGAAGGGCGCGTCGAGAAGGGCGCGTCGAG